>JAYUCM010000084.1:0-5534 GCA_043740355.1 Acidobacteriota bacterium
GACGAACTCGGCCGGGCGGGCGAAGCCCGAAGCTACCAGTAGGGAACACCATCCAATGCTGAGGGAAGAAAGCGGGGTGGCGGCGCGAGAGCGTCCGCCACAACCGCCGCTATTAGTCCAAGATAAGCCATTAATATGGCTTATCTTCCCCCGTTTACCCCTACATATCTAAGTATGTAGGGGTTTATGTAGGGGCGTCAAGCCCCTGGAAGTCGCTGCTCAGACGGCTTCGGACCTTCAGCTCTTCGACTCGTGGCTATCTCCATGACTCCTTCTTGTGATCATGGATATACCCACTTCGCCTCGTGCTTGCAGCGTCTGCGAAGAGCCGCTCCGCAGCGACGAACGCGGACGACACCGGCAGTGCAAGCACAAGGCCCGTGCCAACCGACCTCGCCCGGACGGCAAGTCCAATGCCAGCTCGCTGACATCGGTCTTGCTGCCGGCGCTTCTGACGGTGAACCAGGTTGCCGAAGCGCTCCGGCTCAGCAAGTCGAAGGTCTACGAGATGGTCGCCTCCGGCGACCTCGAAGCCTACCGACCGGGCGGCCGTCTGCGGATTGCGGCAGACGCGGTCGCGAGGCTGCTCGACCGGTCGAGGGTCTGACCCATGACCACCACCTCGGCTCGTCCCTCCGTATCATGGGTGCAGTTCGCTGGGACTGGTCGAGGGAACAAATCAATGGACGCCCGAACCCCCGGGCGAGAGGAGGAAAGCTGGTGAAGAGAACTCGAAGTAGGACGACAGGAGGCGTATTCGCCTACAGGACGCGAGCGGGCCAGCGGTGGGGCGTCGACTACCGCGACCCGATCACTCGACGCAAGCGACGGAAGCGCGGGATGCGATCGAGAGCGCTCGCTCTCCGGTTCAAAGACAAGGTCGATCGCCAGACGATCGGCCTGGAGGTGGCGAAGCCGAAGGTCGAGCCACTAGGCTTTGAGACGGCCCTCGGGCGATTCCTTGAGGATCGCCTGGCGAGAGGACGGACAATTCGCTCGTACCCGCATCTTGCGGTTGAAAACAAGCGAGGCCGCAACGAAGGGTTCTGGTGGACCCTGTTCAAGGGCCGGGACCTCAGATCGATCACCGTCGAGGAGATCGAGGCAGCGCTGGACAAGGCCACCAAGGATCATGAGTGGCTTCCGGCGACTCGGAACAGGGCGCTCGCTCAAATCGCTAGCCTCCTGTCATACGCGACCCGGCGTCGATGGATCGACAGCCACCCTATCGACAGAGGCAGAATCCCGCGCCTGTCAGAGGACAACGCTCGAACCCGGTGGCTTCGGGTCTACGAGGTTCAAGCGATTGCTAAGCACTCGCCGCCGTGGCTTCAGGCGATCGTGAAGTTCGCTGCAAGCACCGGGATGCGGTTGGGCGAGCTTTGCTCGCTCAGGAGGGCGAGCTACCAGACCGACGAGGAAGGTCAGGCATTCGTGATCACGGAGCGGACCAAGAACGGCGACCGGCTGATTTGGCCGCTCGAAGGATGGCCCCTCAAGTACGTAAAAACTCGGGTCGCCAAGACGTCATTTCCGGGCGAGTTTCTGTTTCCCGGGCCTGGAGGCGGCAATCCATACACGTCCGTGCATCACACGCTTCCTGAGGTCGTCAAGAAAGCCGGTTTGAAGTTTGGCCGGAAGGAAACAGACGGCATCACGTTCCATACGTTTCGCCATTCGATGGCGTCTCTCGCGCTGAACCACGGCGTGCCGGAGTCCGTTGTGCAGCGCATGGGTAACTGGAAGACTCGGGTCATGGTGGACCGGTACGCCCACCTGGCCGACGAGTCTCTGCGAGCTGGAGCGGCAACGCTCGCCAAGCTCGTGAGTTCGCGAACGAAGAAAACAGCGCAGAAGAAGAATGCATCGGCGTACGAAAGGCGTACCCTCGCCTCTAGGGGCTCTGACACAGCAAGCGGCAAAGTGCTCAAGCCCACTGTCAATTCAATGATTTAGCGGAAGTGCCCCCACCTGGACTCGAACCAGGGACCAGCGGATTATGAGTCCGCCGCTCTAACCGACTGAGCTATGGGGGCGGCGGCATTGTATCCCTCGCCATACCGGCCAGTCGCTCCCGCTCGAGCCCGCAACAAATAAGAAGGGGGAGCCTCGTGCTCCCCCTCGAGGTCGTCGGATGGTGTTGCCAGACGCAATCAGGGCTTTACTTCCTCGGCCTTCTGATTGCCCGCGGCACGACGCTGGCGACTCCACCAGTGCGCACGGTGCGGACGACTAGACCCTGCGGATTGCGCCTGCGTGCGCGATGCCTTCGTCGGCGTGCGCGGTGCCCAGTCATGGATGCTGTGGTAGACCCCGTCGTCGCTAGGTCCGGCGGGTGCCGCATCACGGATGCTGAGGTTGCGTTCTCTGACGGTTGCGGACCGACGCCTGGCGGTCTTTCCACTCGGGTGGGTGACAGTCGCCTGGCGGCTCACCACGTTCGCGCTCGTGGTCGTTGACATCGATTTCGTCGCGGTCTTCCCGGTCGAATTCAGCGGCACCTCGACGGCGCGTTCCGCCGGTGCCGCGAGCACGGCCGAAATCGGGAGTGCCAGAACCCAGGACCATCTTGCAAGCTTGGTCGTCATGCTCGACCCTCCTTGGTATCCACCCTGCAATATCGGCCAGGGGTGGCCAGGGGCAAGCCGGTCAGGTCGAAGACGTCTACCCTCGGTGTAAAGTGGCGCACTTGAACGACTTTCTTCCGCGATTCGCCACCCCCAGAACCGAGCTGATCCTCGGGGTGGCCGCGTTCGTGGTCACCGCGGTCATGCTCTTTTCGGGGCTGGGGTCGGTCCCGCTCATGCAGCCGGACGAGGGGCGAAACGCCGAGATCGCGCGGGAGATGGCGGTTACGGGATCGTGGCTCGTCCCGACGCTCGAGGGGCATCCGCGACTCGACAAGCCGGCCGCCTACTTCGTCGCCGTCGCTGTCTCGCTGCGCGTGTTCGGCGTCAACGAATGGGGCGCGCGCATGCCGTCCGCCCTGTGCGGACTGGCGATCATCCTTCTCATGTACGCGTTCACCCGGCGACAGTACGAGCCGGTCACGGCAGCGTTGAGCGTGATCGTCATCGCGACGTCGCCGATGGCGTTCGCGTTCTCGCGCATAGTCATCGTGGACAACGCGCTGGCCGTCTGTACGATCGCGGCGATCCTCGCGGCGTTCGTCGCCGAGAACGGCGAAGTTCCCGACCGTCGTTGGCACGCTGCGGGCGCCGCCGCGGCCGGCCTGGGAATGCTGGTGAAGGGCCCCGTCGGCGCGCTCGTGCCGGCCGCGGTTCTCGTCGTGTTCTTCCTGGTCGACGGACGCCCGCGTGCGCTGCGGCGTGTTTTCGCGCCTGTGAACAGCTTTCTCGTGCTAGCACTGTTCGTACCGTGGTTCGCCGCGCTGGTTCATGCGCACCCCGAGTTCGCGCGCTACGGCCTGATCGAGGAGACGTTCAACCGGTTCTTCACGCCGGCGTTCAACCGCGGCCAGCCGTTCTGGTACTACGGGCCGATGTTGCTCGCTGCGCTCTTCCCGTGGACGGTCCTGTTCGTGCCGATGGCGTTTGCCGCATGGTCGAACCGCTCGCGCTTGACCCGTGCCGACCGCCTCTTCGTCGTGTGGACGGTCGTCGTGATCGTCTTCTTTTCAATGTCGCGCACCAAGCAGCCGGGCTACATCCTCACCGGCGTCACAGCTGCCGCCGCTTGCGTCGGGCGCGGTCTCGGCTACGCGTGGCATCACCGCGAGGGATTTGCGGCGCGACTGGTGGCGCGCGGCGCGCTCGCTCTCGCGGGTGTCGCGCTCGCCGTGGCCGCCGCGCTGGGGGCTTCGGTCGCGCGCGGCGCCGCGGATCCCGGCCGGCTGGCGGCAATGGCGGCCGCCCCGCGCTCGATCTGGCAGGTGTGGCCCACGTTGCTGATCGTGCTGCTCGCGGTGGCGGCCTTGGCGGCTTCGGCCTACGCGCGGCGGCGCTCCGGGCTAGCCGTGGCGGCGTTCGCGCTCTTCCCGCTCGCGCTCGTCACCGGTCTCTTTCCGGCCGTCGCAGGATTCGCGAGCACGCGCTCGGCCAAGGCGCTTGCCGAAAGCCTGGCCTCGCTTCCCGACCGCACGGAGATCGCCTGCCTCGAGAGCTATCCGGCCGGACTCTCGTTCTACCTCGGACGGACGCTGACGATCATCAGCGAGGACGCCACGCCGTTGCGCAGCAATTTCATCAATTACTGGCTGCACGAGATCCCGGTGCGCCCACCGACTCTCGTCGCGCCCTCCGGACGAGACGCGTGGCTGGAGACGCGCGAGACCGCCGCGTTCATCCTCGCGCCGGACCGCTCGCGCGGCGATCTCGAAGCCTGGATGGGATCGCGCGTCCCCGTGCGCGCCGCCGCACCCGGCTGGTGGGGCGCCCTGGTTCCGTCGTCGACGGGACAGTAACGATGTGCGGGATCTGCGGCGTCGTCGGCCTGGAAACGAGAATGCCGTCCGGTCCGTTCCGGCGCCGCGCCGCGGCGTCGCTTCGCCGCCTGAGGCATCGGGGCCCCGGCGAGGTTCATCTCGCCCGTTGCGGCGGCGGCGCGATCGGTGCCACGCGGCTGGCCATCCGCGGCCTGAATTCGGGCTCTCAGCCGGTCGTCGATCCGGGAACCGGCGTGGTCGTCGCGTGCAACGGGGAGATCGACAACCATCGCGAGCTGCGCGCGTGGCTCGAAGGACGCGGCCACGCGATACCGCAAGAAACCGACATCGCGGTCATTCCGGGGCTCTATCTCGAGCACGGTGCGGCTTTCGCCGAGCATCTCATCGGCGCGTTCGCCGTGGCGGTGTGGGACCCGCGCGTTCCCTCCGTCGTCCTGGCACGCGATCGCGCCGGGGAGAAGCCTCTCTTCTACACCGTGCGCGGCGACGAGGTGGCGTTCGCCTCGGAGCTCGCGGGGCTCGCGACCGATCTCGACCTTGCGCTCGAGCTCGACCCCGAGGCGATCGCCGGCTACCTGCGCCGCGGCTGCTTCGTCGCGCCGCAGACTCCGTTTCGCGGCGTGGCACGGGTGAGGCCCGGCGAGATCCTGACCGTCACGTGCGGCCGCGTCAGCTCCCGGCGCTTCTGGACTCTCGGATTCAACGCCGACACGGAGACGGCCCCCTCGGAGGAAGCGTTCGACGGCGTCTTCCGCACGGCCGTCTCGCGGCAAAGCGACGCCGCGGTCCCCTACGGCGTGTTCCTCTCGGGCGGGCTCGACTCGTCGCTCATCGCCGCGGTAGCGCGCAGCGTGCATCCGGAGAGGCCGCTCACGGCCTACACGATCCGCTTCGCGGAGGCGTCGTACGACGAGGGTTCGGTCGCGTCTTTCGCCGCCGCGGCGCTCGGGATTCCCTCGACGTCGGTCACGGTCGGCGCGAGCGACGTGAGGATGGAGATCGAGAAGCTCGTGTCGGTGTCGGGCGAGCCGCTGGCCGATCCCGCGTGGGTCCCCGCTTCGATCCTCTCGCGGCGCGCCGTCCTCGACGCCCGCCTCGTGATGGTGGGCGAAGGGGCCGACGAGCTGTT
>JAYUCM010000085.1:0-13572 GCA_043740355.1 Acidobacteriota bacterium
TCGATCTGGCGGCGGAGCCGCCGGTCGTTGCTCACGACAAGGTCGGCGTTGGCGGCGAGTGCGCAGGATCGTCTCGGTGACCACCGGCTGGTAGAGGTCCTGATCGAACGCACTGAGCAGCAGATCACACGACAGGATCGGGACCAGCACGTCGGCATCCAACACGGCGACGCGTTGGTCGGGCACGTTGAAGGCTCAGTCGTAGAGGCCGAGGGCTTCGGCGTCGTGGACCATCTGATCGAGGACGTGGCGTCGATGCACGATCATCTCGTCGCGGAACGCCAACACCGCAGCAGCGGGGAGGTCAGGTCTCCCATTGAGTCATTCGCATGATTCGAATGACTCAATGGGAGACCTGACCCCATGCGCCTGATGCAGCGTCATCCCCGCCGTGTAGAGGAAGCCGGCGGCGAACAGCGTCAAGAACGGGACGGCGCCCCACAGGCCGTCGGCGAGCGCGGCAGCCACGAGCCCCGCGAAGTAGACGCCGAAGGCCAGCTCGATCCAGGTGTCGACCCCGCTGCGCGCCCGGTACTTTCGGGACGCGAGCGTCGCGGGCCCGCCGGTCGCGAGAGCGTACTTGGGCGTGCGGCGGAACTCCGTCTCGCGGCGGGAGAGGCCGGCGACGACGGCGCGTGCGTTGTTGATCGAGATGCCGATGCCGACGGCCATAAGCACCGGGATGTACCGCACCGCGTCGCGCCAGCTGCCGTAAGCCTCCCGCTGGGAGGCGAGGTAGAACGCCGCAATCGACACCAGAGACGTCGCGATGAGCGGGAGGTCGACGACCGCGAGCTCACGCGCTCCGATGCCGCGGCGGAACCAGACCGCAGGACCGATCAGAAGCGTGAGCGCGACCATCAGGACGTAACCGAGGTTCGCGGTCAGGTGGAAGACCGACTCGACCTTGACGCGCCACGGGAGGGGGCTTCGCAGGAGGCGCGGCAGCAGCTTCAACGCCGTCTGCACGGAGCCCTGAGCCCAGCGGTGCTGCTGCGACTTGAACGCCCCCATCTCGACGGGAAGCTCCGCCGGGGCGACCGCGTCAGCCACGAACACGAAGCGCCACCCGCGGAGTTGCGCCCGGTAGGAGAGGTCGAGGTCCTCGGTCAGCGTGTCGTGTTGCCATCCGCCGGCGTCGTCGATGCACGAACGCCGCCAGATCCCCGCGGTCCCGTTGAAGTTGAAGAAACGGCCGGAGCGGTTGCGCGCGGCGTGCTCGACGACGAAGTGGCCGTCCAGGAGGATCGACTGGGCGCGCGTCAAGGGGGAGCTCTCGCGGTTCAAGTGCCCCCATCGCGCCTGCACCATGCCGACTCCGGGATCGGTGAAGTGGTCCATCAGCGCGCGCGCGAAATCCGGGGCCGGGACGAAGTCGGCGTCGAATACGGCGACGAACTCCCCGCGGGCCTGGGAGAGCCCGAAGGCCAGCGCTCCCGCCTTGTACCCGGTCCGATCGTTACGCCGGAGATGGACGATGTGGACGCCCCTCGCGCGAGCCCGCGCGACCGCCTCCGCGACGAGCGACGTCGTCTCGTCGGTCGAGTCGTCGAGGATCTGTATGTCCAGACGATCTCTGGGCCAGTCGAAGCCTGCTACGGCATCGATCACGCGCTGCGCGACGTGAGCCTCGTTGTAGAGCGGGACTTGAACGGTGAGCGTCGGCGCCGTCTCGAACCGTGCCAAAGGCTGCGGCGCGTCGCTCCGATGCCGCCGGTACAGCCACAGGAGGTACCAACGGTGTGCCCCGTACAGGGTGAGCACGCCGAGGACGCCGAAGTAGAGCGCCAACACGACGGAACGCACGTCCAACGGGGCACCTCGAAAGGCGCCGAGTATACTGCGCGGCTCATGCGCGTCGTTGTCTCCTCGGCGCTCGCAGCCGCCGCGCTCTACGCGATCCTCGTCGTTGCGGGCGACCTCAGGGCGCACCTCGCCCTCTACCTGGCCGGCCACGCGCTCCTCCTCGTGCTCATGCTGGCCGCCTGGCGGGCGGTGGCGGCCGGCGGTCCGGCCGCGTTTCGCGTGATGCTTGCCGCGGCCGTGGGTTTCAGGCTGATCGCCGCGATGGGTTCGCCCAGCCTCTCCGACGATGTGTACCGCTACGTCTGGGACGGCCGCGTGCAGGCCGCCGGCCATCATCCGTACCGGTTCGCGCCGGCCGATCCCGCCCGCTCGGATCTGCGCGACGTGGACGTCTACCCGAGGATCAACCACCCCGAGCTCCCGACGATCTACCCGCCCCTTGCCGAGATGCTCTTCGCCGCGCTGTCCTTGGCGAAGCTCGGGGTGACCGGTTTCAAGGTCGCGTTCGCGCTGCTCGATCTGGGTGTGATCTGGGCGCTGGTGCGCTTGCTGCGGGCGCTGCGGCTGCCGCGCGACCGCGTCGTCCTGTACGCGTGGAACCCGCTCGCCGTGATCGAGATCGCGGGAAGCGGCCACGTCGAGCCCGCAGGGATACTTCTCGTCGTTCTCGCGCTCGCGCTCATCGTCGAGGGCAAGGCCGCTCGGGCCGGCGCCGCTCTGGGCGGCGCGATCCAAGCAAAGCTCCTCCCACTGCTTCTCATTCCCGGGTTCGTGCGCCGCATGAAGTCGCGCGCTGTGCTCGCGATGCTCGCCGTCGTGGTCGTCACCACCGCGCCCTACGCGGTGCGGGGGCCTTGGTTCGGCGGTGGGGTCGTCGCGTACGCGCATCGGTGGGAGCACGGTGCGGTTCTGTTCGCGGGCGTGCGCCGTTTCTTCGAGCGGGTCGATGCCGCGCCGCATCTGAAGGCTGCGATCGGCTGGGCCCAGGCACGGTGGGGCAGTGCCGGGAGCGGTCTGTGGGATGTGATGTATCGGATGGTCTGGCCGCAGGAGCTGGCGCGGGCCACGGTCCTGTTCTTGGCACTCGGCTGGGCCGTCGCGCAGTCGTTCAGGCCGCGGCTGGACGCGGTGCAGGAGGCTCGCTTGGCCTTGGGCGGCGCCATCCTGATCGCGCCGACGCTTCACCCCTGGTACGTGCTCTGGGTGTTGCCCCTCGCGGCGGCCCAGGCCGCGGGTGGCTGGCTGCTCTTTGGCGCCCTCGTGCCTCTCCAGTATCTCGCCGGAGCGGGGGACGTGCCGTGGACGATCCGGCTCCTGATCCTCGTGCCGGCGCTCGCGTGGATGACCCGCGACGCGCTGCTACGATTCCGCAAATGAACAGCGATCCGCTCGGCGCCCTGATCGCCCGCGCGAAGCAGCGCCCTTTGCGCATCGCGCTCCCCGAAGCCCTGGACCCGCGCACGCTCGCCGCGGCGAGGAGGCTCCACCTCGAGGAGATCGCGCGGCCGATCCTCGTCGGATCGAAAGCCGCGATCGCGGCCGCGGCACGCGAGGCTTCGATCGACATCTCCGGGATCGCGATCGAGGACCCCGACGCCTCCGCGCACGTCGCGCTGGTCGCGCACGCGATCGCCGAGGCGATACGCGGCACCGCGACGAGCCCCGACGAGGCGGGCGCGTGGATGGCCGATCCGGTTTTCTTCGCGAACGCCATGGTGCGCGCGGGACTGGCGGAAGGGTGCGTCTCCGGGGCCGTGCATACGACGGCGGACACCATGCGCGCGGCGCTCAAGGTCCTCCGCAAGGCGCCGGACGTTCCGATCGTGTCGTCGTTTTTCCTCATGGCCTTGCGCGAGCCGACGGCGGCGGGGGACGATCTGCTCGCGTTTGCCGATTGCGGATTGGTTCCCGATCCCGATGCGGCCGAGCTCGCCGAGATCGCGCTGCGCACCGCCTCGAGCTTTCGCGCGTTGACCGGACGCGAGCCGCTTGTGGCGTTGCTGTCGTTCTCGACGCTCGGGAGCTCGAGCCACCCGAAGGTCGACAAGGTGAGGCGCGCCGTGGAGCTGCTGCGCGAGAAGGCCCCCGGATTCGCGTTCGACGGCGAGCTGCAGCTCGATGCTGCGATCGTCCCGGAGATCGCACGGTCGAAGGCGCCGGCCAGCGCCACGGCCGGGCGCGCCAACACGTTGATCTTCCCCGACCTCGACGCCGGGAACATCGGCTACAAGCTGGCGTCTCGCCTTGCGGGCGCGGTCGCGGTCGGCCCGATCCTGCAGGGCCTCTCCCGTCCGGCGAACGACCTCTCGCGGGGCTGCACCGCCGACGACATCGTGTTGGTCGCCGCGGTCACCGCCTTGCAGGCCACGGGCTAGTCACGGCGCGCGGGGTGGTCTATCCTCGCCGTCCTACCGACGAGGAGAGTAAGAGCCGATGGACCAACCCACGCAACCGCCCGGCGGGACTCCGCCGCAAAACGCCGCGCCACGGGGGGTCGCCGACCGCCCGCAGCGGCGCACGCCTCCGCCGGATGCGACGGGGGATGAAGCGGCCTATCTCGCCTTGCTGCGCGAAAAGCGCACGCCCGTCGCCGTCGAGATGCTCGACGGCACGGTCTTCCGCGGTGTAATCGAGTACTACGACCGCGACATGCTCAAGATCAATCGTCTCGACGGGACCGGGCCGAACGTGTTCATCCGCAAGAAACACGTGCGCCAGATGTGGGAAGAGGCGTCATCGACGCCTATCTGACCCGTGTACCGGGCGTCACGTCCTCGTCGAAGGTCGCGATGATCGGCCGCCCGTCGAGGTCGGCCGCGAGCAGCATGCCTTGGCTCAAGACTCCGCGGAGCGTCGCGGGCTTCAGATTGCAAACCACCACGATCCGTTTCCCGACGAGCTGCTCCGGAAGGTAGGCCTTGGCGATCCCGGCGACGATCTGGCGCGTTTGTCCGCCGAGATCGAGCTGCAGCTTCAGAAGCTTGTCCGCCCCCTCGATGCGCTCGGCCTGTGTCACCAACGCCACGCGGAGGTCGATGCGAAGGAAGTCGTCGATCGCGAGCAAGCCGTCCCCGGGGCTCTTGGCGGCTGCGGGCGTCGGGTCTGTCATGGTTTTCGTCTCCTCGAAGTAGCCTGCTTTGTCGATGCGTGGGAAGAGGGGGCCGCGCTTGACGAGACGCGCCTCGACGGGGAGAAGCCCCCACGTGAATTCGCTGAGGTCCTGCGGGAGCGTCACACCCAGGCGCAACGCGATCTCGGCGCAGGCCGCCGGCATGGCGGGCGACGCCATCGCGGCGATCTGAAGCAGCGCTTCGGCGGCCCCGCGCAGGACGGCCGCGTGCCGTTCTGCCGCTCGTGGATCTTTCGCCAAGGCCCACGGGGCGTGGGTCTGGAGGAATCGGTTCAGCTCGGCGGCGAGCCTCCACACCGCGGCGAGTCCGCCCGAGAAATCGTAGTCGTCGAACGCGGCGCGCCACGCGGCGTGGGTGGCCCGCGCCGCGGGGAGGAGCTCGTCGGCCTCCGGTCGCGTCGAGGGCGGAGGAATCCGTCCCGCAAAGCCCGTGTCGCACAGCGTGATCACGCGACTCGTGACGTTCCCCAGCTCGTTAGCGAGATCGCCGTTGTACCGATCGAGAAGCTGTTCGTCCGAGTAGCTCCCGTCGAGTCCGAAGCTCATCTCGCGCAGGAGGAAATAGCGCAAGGCGTCGGGACCCACCGCGTCCAGAAGCGGTCCGGGGGGCACGACGTTGCCGAGGCTCTTCGACATCTTCGCCTCGTCCTTGAGCCACCAGCCGTGCGCGAAGACGCACTCGGGGAGCGGCAGTCCGGCCGACATGAGGAATGCGGGCCAATACACCGCGTGGAAGCGAACGATGTCCTTCCCGACGAGGTGGACGGCAGCAGGCCAGTACCGCGAAAAGAGAGACTCGTCCCCGCTGCCGAACCCGAGGGCGCTCATGTAGTTCGTCAGCGCGTCGACCCAGACGTACACGACGTGGCCGGGATCGTGAGGCCACGGAATGCCCCAATGGATCGACGTCCGGGAGATCGAGAGGTCCCTGAGGCCCGACGCGATGAACGCGCGGACCTCGTTTCGCCGCGACGATGGGCGGATGGCTCCGGGATGGGCGTCGATCCACGCGAGCAGCGGCTCCTGGTACTTCGAGAGGCGGAAGAAGTACGACGCCTCGCGGACCGCTTCGACCGGATGGCCCTGATCGGGGCATTTCCCGTCGACGATCTGCGACTCCGGATAGAACGCCTCGCATCCCGGGCAGTACATGCCGTCGTACGAGCCGAGATAGACGTCGCCCGCGGCGGACATCTTTTCGATGAGCCGGTCGACCCCTTTGCGGTGGCGCGGCTCGGTGGTGCGGATGAAATCGTCGTGGCTGATCGAGAGCCGCTTCCACAGCTCGCGGTAGCGCGAGACGACGCGGTCGGCGAGCGCGATCGGCGCGATCTCGAGCTTGGCCGCCGCGCGCTCGATCTTCTGGCCGTGCTCGTCGGTGCCCGTCAGAAAGCGAACGTCCCAGCCCGTGGCGCGCCGGTAACGCGCCACGGCGTCCGCCACGACGGTCGTGTAGGTGTGGCCGATGTGCGGTTCGTCGTTGACGTAGTAGATCGGCGTCGTGACGTAGAACGGCCGCCGGCTCATCGACGCCGCTTTCCGGCGCGCTTCCGTGGCGTGCGCGCGGCGAGGGCCGCCTGCTGGACTCGGAGTAGGGGAACGCGGTGCTTGCGGGCGGCGGCCGCGCAGTCGTCGTACTCGGGGGTCGCTTGGACTTCGCGGCCTGCCAGCCGTCCCACCTTGACGCGGATGGCGCCAAAGGGGGTATCGATCTTCTCGATCGCGCGGTCGAGCTCGATCCGTCCTTCGCGGTGGAACCTCAGGCCCAGGGTGGTCGTCTCCGTCAGCACCGCGTGCGCGACCGCATCGAATTCCTCGGCCCGCGCCAGCGCCGTCACCTGGTGCCCGGCGCGCCCCTTCTTCATCTGCACCGGCGTGGTGTGGACGTCGAGTGCCCCGGCCGCGAAGAGCCGCTCGGTCGCGTACGCCAAGAGCTGGGGGGTCGCATCGTCGACGGAGAACTCGACGACGAGAACTTGGGGGGAGTGCGCCGCCGCGGCGGCTGTTCGTTCCGCTACCGCGCGGAGGCCGAGGAGCGCACGCACGATGTTCGGGCGCTCGGGATAGTCGCGCGCACCGGCGCCATGGCCGACGCTCGTCAGCGTCATCCCAGGCGGACCGCCGTACTCGTTCGCGATCGAGGTGAGAATCGCCGCGCCCGTCGGTGTCAGGCGCTCTCCAACGGCCTCGATCCCCGTCAGAGGCGCCCCCCGCAAGAGCAGGCTCGTCGCCGGGCCCGGCACGGGGTAGAGGCCGTGGGCGCAGGCCACCGTCCCCGATCCGGTCGTCAGCGGCGAGACCACGATACGGTCCGGCCCGATCGCGTGAAGGGCGGCGCAAGCGCCGACCACGTCCGCGATCGCGTCGGCCGCTCCCGCCTCGTGGAGGTGCACGCGTCCGGCCGCGAGGCCGTGCGCTTCGCCCTCCGCTTCGACGAGCCGCCGGAAAACGACGAGGGCGCGGTCCCTGATCGCAGAGTCGATCGGGGCGGCGGCGATGATCTTGCGAATGTCCCCCAGCGTGCGGCCGTGTGCCTGTCCGCGGCGCTGCGTATGCACGTGATGGTGGTCGTGCGTCGTCCCGGAGACGGCGACATCGATTTTCGTCGCGGCGACCGCTCCGCGAACTACGGCGTGTCGTGCCAGGCGCACGCCGCGAAGCCCCAAGCCCGCGACCGCCCGCTTGACCACGGAGAACGGCGCGCCGAGATCGACGAGGGCGCCGAGGATCATGTCTCCCGACGCACCCGCCGTGGCGTCGAGCCAGAGGACCTTCTCGCCTGCGCTCATGCCGCGCGGTCCATCGGAATGCCGGCAGCGGCGAGAAGGGCGGGGAGAACGACGCCCGCCGGCCCGGGAAGATGCTCGCTCGCCGTCGCGGTGAACGGCGTCCGCTCCGGATTGATCTCGACGACGTAGGCGCCGGCCTCCAGCGCGGTCGCCTGGAGGGACGCCGCCGGATACACGAGCGACGACGTGCCCACGACGAGGACCAATTCCGCTACTCGCGCCGCCCGCTCCGCTCGGGCGAACTCGAGCATCGGCAGCACTTCTTCGAACCACACGACCCCGGGGCGGAGCATCGCGCCGCAGGCGGTACAGCGGGGCGGGAGCGGCTCGAGCTTCGGCCGCAGGTCCTCGTGCTCGGTTCCCTCCGCGGTGCATCGCAGCGTCCAGAGGCTTCCGTGCAAGCGGACGAAGCTGCGGCTCCCCGCGCGCTCGTGCAACCCGTCCACGTTTTGGGTCGCGAGGAGGAAAGGTCGCCCGGTCGCTTCGATCGCTGCGATCGCGTGATGCGCCGGGTTCGGTTTGGCACCGGCGGCCTGCGCGCGGCGCGCATCGTAAAACCGCCAGACGAATTCCGGATCGTGCGCGAACGCCCGCGGTGTGGCCACGCGCATCGGGTCGATTCCCTCCCAGACGCCGCCGGCATCGCGGAAGGTCGCGATCCCGCTCTCGCTGGAGACCCCGGCCCCGGTTAGAACGAGGACGGCCCCGCGTCCTCGGAGGAGGGCGACGACGCGGGGAGAGGGGGCAGCCGAAGTCATGGGGGGCCTCGTGGGGAGAGCGCCTTGGCGCTCCTTTCTACGACGAAGCGTCATCGTACCATCCGATTCCGAGCGGGAACAACGGCGTTCCCGCCCTGGCGGACGGCTTGCTACACTCTCTTTTCCGGCCGCCCGTCGGCGGCCCAACGAGGTGCCTCGATGAGCGCGATCGTCAACGTCACGGACACGAATTTCGAATCCGAAGTCCTTGCGAGCGCCGGGACCGTGCTGGTCGACTTCTCCGCCGCATGGTGCGGTCCGTGCAAGAAGCTCGAACCGATCGTGCACGAGATCGCGGCCGAGTACGGGGACCGCCTCAAGGTCGTCAAGGTCGACGTCGACCACGCGCCGGGCACCGCCGCGCGATTCGGCGTGCTGTCCATCCCGACGCTGATGATCTTCCACGGCGGGACGGTGAAGGACCAGTACTCCGGTCTGCTCTCCAAGAAGGCGCTGGCGGATCGCGTCGACAAGGTCCTCTGACGTGGGGCTTCTGGAGACGATCAACGACTGGGGGTTCGCGTTGAGCGAGACTCTGAAGACGCAGCTTGCCGCCGGTTCGTTGAGCGCGATCTTCGTTGTCTTCGCGGCGGGCGTGCTGACGAGCCTCACGCCTTGCGTCTACCCGATGATCCCGGTGACGGTCAGCTATATCGGGGGCGCCGCGGGCGGGAACCGGCGGCGTGCGGTCGCGCTCTCGGTGACGTACGTTTTCGGCCTGGCCCTGATGTACGCCGCGCTGGGCGTCGCCGCCGCGATGCTCGGGAAGATCTTCGGGGAGTTCACGAGGAGCCCGTGGGTTTTCGGTGGGGTCGGCCTGATCATCGTGGTTTTGGGGCTCGGTATGCTCGATGTCTTCACGATTCCGGCGCTCCTGACGACCCTCCAAGGCCAGGGCGCCCGCCGGGGAGGATTTCTCGGGGCGGCGTTGATGGGTGTCGCGGCGGGGTTCGTCGCCGCGCCCTGCACCGCTCCGGTGCTCGGACTGCTCCTCGCCTACGTCGGCCAGACCCGAAACGTGATCTGGGGCGGCTCGCTCCTGTTCAGCTTCGCGCTCGGGCTCGGCCTGCTCCTCATGCTGCTCGGCATCTTCTCGGGCCTCCTGACGAGTCTTCCGAAAGCCGGGGCGTGGATGGATCGGATCAAGAAGGGCTTCGGCGTCGCCATGCTCGTGATCGGCGCGTGGTTCCTCTGGAGCGCGGTCGACCTGTGGATGCACGCGGGGGGGCGCGCGTGAACCGCCGCGCGGCGTTCGCCGCCGTCGTCGCGCTGCCCCTGCTGCTGGTCGCGCGCGCCGCCGATCCGCCGCCGTCGATACCGGTCGCGCCCGCACTCACCGCCCTCGACCCGGCCACGGGCGACGCCGTCCCTCTCGATCCGTCGCAAGGGCCGATGCACGTCGTCTTCATCGCGACCTGGTGCCGGCCCTGCCTCGCAGCGATGCCGAAGCTCGTCGATCTCGAGGACCGGTGGAAGCCCGAAGGCTATCGCCTCTTCCTCGTCGCGGTCGCGACGCGGCAGACTCCGGATCGGCTTCGCGAACTGCTGGCACAGGGACCCCTGCCCGGGCGGCTCCTCTTCGACGCCAACGGCGCGGTCGCATCGGCCTTCGGCGCCGCGACGATTCCGACGCAAGCCCTCGTCGATCGCCGCGGACGCATCGTTGCCCGATCCGGGGCCCTCGATCCGGCGTTCCTGCAGGCGGTGGAGCGTCTCGTCCGACAAGAAGGGCGCGCCAAGCCGTGAGCGCCCGCGTGCGCGTCGGCTTGCTCTTCGGAGGGGCCTCGGTGGAGCACGAGGTCTCGCTCGTCTCCGCGCGCGGCGTGGCCAGCGCGCTCGACCCGGTGCGGTTCGAGGCGGTCGCGCTGGGCATTTCCGGCGACGGGCGTTGGCTCCCGCCCGCCGAATCCGGTCGCGTCCTGTTTTCGGATGCGAAGCGCGTGGAGGCGCCGCAGGGCGGTGGGGCGCGGCTGGTCGTCGATCCCGGCTTCGGCGGCCTCGTCCGAATCGCTCCGGACGCGGATGCGCAGCAGGTCCCGATCGACGTCGTCTTCTCCGTCGTCCACGGATGGGGTGGGGAGGACGGGCGTATTCAAGGCCTTCTCGATCTCGCGGGGGTGCCGTGCGTCGGTGCGGGCTTGCTCGGGTCGGCCGTGGGGATGGACAAGCAGGTCGCGAAGGCGCTGTTCCAGGAGCGCGGGCTTCCCGTCGGGCCGTGGCGCGCGCTGCACCGCAGCGCCTGGCTGCGCGATCGGGAGGGCGAGGAAGCGCGGCTCGTTGCGGTGCTCGGCCTGCCCCTCTTCGCGAAGCCCGCCAACGGCGGGTCGTCGGTCGGGATCTCCAAGATCGGCGACGCAGCCCAGCTGCCCGCCGCCTTGGAGCTGGCCTTCGCGTACGACCGCAAGGTTGTCGTCGAACGGGGGTTCGACGTTCGCGAGGTCGAGTGCGCTGTGCTCGGAAACGAGAGCCCCGAGGCCTCGGTTCTCGGTGAGATCGTGCCGTCAGGGGAGTTCTACGACTACGCTTCGAAGTACCAGGACGGGACCTCGACCCTCTTGATTCCGGCGCCCGTTGCGTCGGGCATGTCCGACATGATTCGCGCGCTCGCGATCAAGGCTTTCGTCGCCCTCGATCTTTCCGGGATGGCCCGGGTCGATTTCTTCGTGGAGAAGGGCACGGGGCGCGTGCTCCTGAACGAGGTCAACACCCTCCCCGGGTTCACGCCGATCAGCATGTATCCTAAGCTGTGGGAGGCGACCGGGTTGACTTACCGGGAGTTGTTGACGCGCCTGATCGATCTGGCGCGCGAGCGCGCCGAAGCGGAGCGCGATCGCGCCACGCGGCGTGAGGGTTGACGAGTCGTGACGGGAAGCGCGGTCCTCGTACTCAACAACGTGTACCAGGCGGTGCAGATCACGAGCGTGCGCCGCGCGTTTCGCCTGTTCTACGCGGGTCGCGCCCGGGCCGTGGCGCCCGACTTCCGTACCTACGACTTCGAGAACTGGAGCGATCTCCCGCCGGGCGCGGACCACGAGCGGATCGTCACGCCGCGCCGCGAGATCAGAATCCCCCGCGTCATCCAGCTCTTACACTACGACCGCGTGCCGCGCCGCGAGGTCCGCTTCACGCGCCGCAACATCTTCTTTCGCGATCGCAACCGCTGTCAGTACTGCGGGAAGGTGTTCCCGCAGGCCGAGCTCAACCTCGACCACGTCGTCCCTCTCTCGCGCGGCGGGACGTCGACCTGGGACAACGTGGTCTGCGCATGCATCCCGTGCAACAGCCGCAAGGGGAACCGCATGCTGCACGCATCCGGGATGCAGCTCATTCGCGCGGCGAAACGTCCGTCGGGTCATCCGGTCCTTCGGTCCGGGTGGATCGGGCCGCGCTACGACGAGTGGAAGACGTTTCTCGATGTCGCCTACTGGAACGTCGAGCTCTGCGAGGATCTCGTTCCGCCCGGATCCGACGGATCCTGACTCGCCGTCGACTGTTCGTCCCGTAGTCCGAGGGCGTTCATCCGCCGGTAGAGCGCCTGGCGCGACCAACCGATGCGCACGGCGGCCGCCGTCACGTTGCCGCGCGCGGCACGGAGCGCATCCTCGATCATCGCGGTCTCCAGTCCCTGCCGGCGGGTGCCGCCGTCACGCGAGACGCTTGGCGCCCGCTCGAGCCCGACGTCCAGATCGCCGGCGCGGATCACCCCCTCGCGCGTGCGGAGGAGTGCGCGCGCGAGAGCGGATTCCAGCTCCCGCACGTTGCCGGGCCACGCGTACGCGGCGAGCTGCTCCGCGGCCTCCGCGTCGAGCCGCGCGGGCGGGAGACCGCACCGGACCGCGAGCCGCTCGATCAGGAGCGCGGAGAGCACCGGGAGATCTTCGGCGCGCTCGCGCAGCGGCGGCACGCGCAGCACCAGCACCTCCAAACGCCAGCGGAGGTCCGCGCGGAACCGGTTCTCGGCGACGAGAAGGTCCAGATCGCGATGCGTCGCGGCGATCACGCGCACGTCGATCGGCCGCTCTTCGAGATCCCCGACGGCGCGGACCGCTCCCTCTTGGAGAACGCGCAACAGTTTGGCCTGCAGGGCGAGCGGCATGTCGCCGATTTCGTCGAGAAACACCGTGCCCCTGTAGGCCCGGCGGAAGAGGCCGGGGTGATCGCGATCGGCGCCCGTGAACGCTCCGCGCGTCGCCCCGAACAGCTCGCGCTCGAGGAGCGCTTCCGGGATCGCGGCGCAGTTGATCGCGACGAACGGGCGCCGCGCGCGGGTGCCCCCCTCGTGAAGAGCGCGCGCGACGAGCTCCTTGCCGCTTCCCGTCTCTCCGACGACGAGGGCCGGGAGCGGAACCTTGGCGGCCATTCTCACTTCGTCCTGGAGCCTGAGAAACGCCGGGGAGCGACCGACCGGGCCGGCGGTGGGAAGACCCCTCACTTCCGGCGCTCTGGGTGCGACGCGACGAAGGAGGGCGATGAGTCCTCCGAAGGCACGGACCAACCCCAAGCCGGCTGCCGCATCGAGAGCCAGAGGCGAACGGCTATCGAGCACGATGGCCGCGCGACGGCCGTCGCATGCGGGGAGGGGTGCGGCGAGGGCCGCACGCAGCGCGAGGGCGCGGACCGACATCCCGTCCGCCCAAACCGCCTCGCGACGGACGTCCGCGAAGAACAAAGGGCGCTCGCCGTGGAGCGCGCGGGCCGCGACGCTGGTGCTGAACGCGACGGCGTCGTCCTGTCGGGTCGCCGAGGCCGCCACGACGCGGGGCCGTCCCGAAGGCGGAGCGGCTTCGAGGAGAAACGCCCGCTCCGCGCCCGCAGCCTCGCGCAAGTGCCCGAGCACCGCGACGAGAGCGCCCGCCGGCGGCGCTTGGGCCGCGTCGTGACAGGCACGCGCCAGGTGGGGCGCCCAGACGGTGGCCCCGTCGATTGACGCCCCGAAATGCCGCAGGCTATCCTCGTCGCGCTGTTGCACAGGAGGCTCCTGACTCATGGTTCCGCTCCGTGGCCGTCGTCCCGAAGGGGACAACGCCGTCGTCGCCCGCGACGGTGGCCCATCGTGCCAGTTCGTGCGCGGGCTCGACGTGCGAACGGC
>JAYUCM010000086.1:0-2242 GCA_043740355.1 Acidobacteriota bacterium
GACGGCGGAGCGGACGCGGCGCGGCAAGGCCTCGGGCAGGGAAGTGCCGCCGCGAGAGGTCTTCCTCGAACCCCCGACCGAGGCTCTTCTACCCACCGAGGATCGCCGAAAGTGTCCGCTGCACCGATCGGCGATCGTCGTCGCGGAGCGCTCCGAGCTTGCGGAGGATGAGATCCCGGTCCACTGTCGCGAGGATCGGCTTGACGACGGACGGCTTCAGCAGGCCGGCATCTCTCCACCCCTCGACGGAGGATTCACCGATGCCCGACCCGGGCCGCGCTTGACTCGTCACCGCCATGAGAATCACGTCGCGGCGATCGCGATGATAGGCCTCGGAGCTGACGACGATCGCGGGTCGTTTCTTGGCTGCGGTTTGGTCCGTGAACGGGAACGGGACCAGGACGATGTCGCCGAAGCTATAGCCGGTCGTAATCGGCATCGTCGGGATTGTCCCAGACCTTTCGGAATGCGCCCTCTGAGAGCTTCATCGCTGCGAGCGAGAGCGGGTCGTCGTCACTCCGCTGGCGGAGAAAGTCCACGAAGTCCTCCACCTCTGCGAGTCTCTCGGGGGAGAGAGTTCGAATCTTCGCGAGGAGGTCGTCACTGGATCGATTCGGCGCCGGCATGCTCATCTCCTCCGCGAACGTTGCAACACATGATGATATACGACGTATCTCGACCTCTGAGAAGCTAGGTGCCGAGTTCGATCTCCGACAAAGCGGAGACGGATCCGCCGCTAGAAAGCCCGCGATTCCGAAATCCCTAGTTCTCCGCTTCGGGTTTGAAGTTCCGGTGTTCGAAGTGCCGCGGTGAACCGCTAACTCTTCGCGTACTCCTCGATGTCCGGGCACGCGCAGACGAGGTTGCGGTCGCCGTAGGCGTTGTCGATCCGCGCGACCGCGGGCCAGAACTTGTGGGCCTTGGTCGCCGGCGAAGGGAACGCGGCGCGCTCGCGCGAATAGGGGCGATCCCAGGCGTCGGCGGTGACGACCTCCGCGGTGTGCGGCGCCATCTTGAGGACGTTCACCGTGCGGTCGGCGCGTCCCTCTTCGATGTCGCGGATCTCCTGACGGATCGCGATCATCGCGTCGCAGAACCGGTCGAGCTCTTCTTTCGATTCGCTCTCGGTCGGCTCGATCATGAACGTGCCGGGCACGGGAAACGACATCGTGGGCGCGTGGAAGCCGTAGTCCATCAACCGCTTCGCGATGTCGTCCGCCTCGATCCCGGCCGTGGCCTTGAGCTGGCGCGCGTCCACGATGCACTCGTGCGCGACGAAGCCGAGGCGGCCCTTGTAGACGAGCGGGAAGTGCGGTGCCAAGCGGTGCGCGACGTAGTTCGCGTTCAGGATCGCGACCTCGGTCGCCTTGCGCAGACCCTGCGCGCCCATCATCGCGATGTAGGCCCAGCTGATCGGGAGGATGCTCCCGCTGCCCCAAGGCGCGGCCGAGATCGGGCCGATCCCGGAGGCGCCGCCGACCTTGCGCATCGGGTGGGTCGGCAGGAACGGCACGAGATGCCGGGCGACGCCGATCGGGCCCATCCCCGGGCCGCCGCCGCCGTGCGGGATGCAGAACGTCTTGTGGAGGTTGAGGTGGCCTACGTCGGCGCCGAGATCGCCCGGGCGGCACAGGCCGACGAGCGCGTTCATGTTGGCGCCGTCGAGATAGACCAAGCCGCCGTGCTGTTTCACGATCGCGATGATGTCCGTGATGCCTTCCTCGAAGACGCCGTGCGTCGACGGGTAGGTGACCATCAACGCGGCGAGGCGGTCGGCGTGCTGCGCCGCTTTCGCGCGCAGGTCGGCGAGATCGACGTTCCCCTGCGCGTCGCAAGCGACGACCACCACGCGCATCCCGGCCATCGTCGCGCTGGCGGGGTTGGTGCCGTGCGCGGAGATCGGGATCAGGCAGACGTCGCGTCGCCCCGCGCCCCGCGCCTTGTGGTACGCCCTGATGACGAGCAGTCCGGCGTACTCGCCCTGCGATCCGGCGTTGGGCATCAACGACACCGCGGAGAATCCGGTGATCTCGGCGAGCTGGCGCTCGAGCGACGCGATCAGCTCCGCGTAGCCCGGAACCTGATCCTCGGGAGCGAACGGGTGCACGTCGGCAAAGCCGGGGGCGGAGATCGGGAACATCTCCGCCGCGGCGTTCAGCTTCATCGTGCACGACCCCAAGGGGATCATCGAGGTCGTCAACGACAGGTCGCGCGATTCGAGGCGCTTCAGGTAGCGCAGCAT
>JAYUCM010000087.1:0-13561 GCA_043740355.1 Acidobacteriota bacterium
GGCTGAGCCGAATGACTCAATGGGAGACCTGACCCCATTCCCGGCGACGAAGCCTGAGGCCCAGGCCCACTGGAAGTTGAATCCGCCGATGCGTCCGTCGACGTCGAGGATCTCGCCCACGAGATGAAGCCCGGCGCAGGCCCGCGATTCGAGCGTTTGGAGTCTGGTCTCCGAAAGCGGCACCCCTCCCGCGGTGACCTCGGCGTACGTGAAGCCGCGATCTCCGGTCACCGGGAGACGGAAGGCGCAGACCGTTTGCACGAGCTTACGGCGCGTGCCGCGTGGAAGGCGTTCGAAGGAGGTGTCCGGGTCGATGCCGGCTTCGCGGCACAGCGCCTCCGCGAGGCGCTCGGGAATCAGCGAGCGCAGCGCCGCGCCGGCCGGTGTCCCGCCTCGCTTCGCCAGCTCGTCGTGAAGGCGTCGTTCTCCCAGCTCGGGCAGCCAATTGACGCAAAGATGCGCGGCGGGATCGTCGAGGCGCGCCATCCTCCAGTAGCGGCTGATGTCGAGGACCGGCGGCCCCGAGATCCCGAAGTGCGTGCACAACGTCGATCCCGCGAAGGTGCGCAGCTTCTTTCCGGTCCCCGAGCGAAGCGTCACCGCGGTCGGCAGCGTCACCCCGGCGAGGCCCCGGACAAAGCAATCCTCTGCGAGGACGAGCGGCACCAACCCCGGGACGATCTGCAGGGACGTGGTGTGTCCCAGCCTCCGCGCGACCTCGAACCCGTGGCCGTCCGAGCCGGACTTCGGCAGGCTGCGCCCACCGGTCGCGAGGATCACGCGCCGCGCCGCGAGCTCCCCGGCGGGGCCGCGGAGCACGAAACCTCTCTCCTTGCGCGAGACGTCTTCGACGCGCCACGGATGAACGACCTCCACGCCGGCATCCTGCGCCCCCCGCAAGAGCGCGTCGAGCAGGGTGCGCGCCCGGTCGGTCACGGGGAAGAGCTTCCCGGTCGATTCCCGCTTGAGCGGAACGTGAAGCTCCGCAAAGAACCGAATCGTATCCTCGACGCCGAAGCGGCCCAGGATTTTGCGGATCGCGGGCGGCGTCGATCCGGCGAATGCCGTCTCGTCGACGGCCGCGTGCGTGACGTTACAACGGCCGCCCCCTGCGACGAGGATCTTCGCGCCGATCGACGTCGCACCGTCCAAGGCCACGATCGAGAATCGCGCGCCGCGCGCACGCGCCGCACGCCCCGCTTGAATCGCAGCCATGAGCCCGGCCGCCCCGGCGCCGACCACGGCGAGATCGACGACGGTTCGCGTTGGCGGCATGCGAGGTCTTGTAGCACGGCCGGTCTTTGACGCGAACCGAGGCCGATGCTACAAGTCGTCGCGATGAGCTCGCGCCCATCGTCCCTCGTCGCCGAGCGCGCCGTCCGCTACCTCCTCAGCTCCGGAAAACCGGCGTCGTCGGTCCATCTCGCTCGCGAGGTGCTCTCGCTCGCCGTCTCCGACGAAGAGCAGGCGACGCGAGTGCTCGGCGCCGCGTTCGCCGACGATCCGCGCCTCGCCTACGACCACGGCGCTTGGCGCCAGACTTCCCCCACTCCCGAGCGAGCCGCGGACGTCGCCGCCACGTCCCTGCACGAGCCGGACGTCGCGTTCGTGCTCGTCGTCGGCGCGCGCCGGGAGGCACACGCGCCTTTCGAGATGACCGGGGTCGCGGCCTCGCGCCGGCGGGGAGACGAGATCGTCGCGGCGTGCGGGGGCGAACTTGCGTCGTTGGCGCCCGCCACCGAGCTCAAGGCGCAGCTGCGCGCGCTGACCTACGGCGCACGCATCGTGCTACACGCGCCTCCCGCGGGCCTCGGCGCCCTCGAGAGCTGGATCGAAGAGCCGCTCGTCGATCCGCTGCCGCTGGCTCTCCTCGCACGGCGGCGCCTCGGCCGCCCCGCGCTCCGCTCGATGGAAGACATCGCGGCGGCGCTCGGCCTCACGGTGCGCGTCGACGACGATCCGTTGGGCCGGATCGAGCTTCTCCCCGCGTGCTTCGACGCGCTGCGTAAGCCCGGCGAGACCTGGGACGTCACGTTCGCCGCCTGTGACACGGGGCGAGCCGGGCCTCCATGGCCGCGCTACGCGTTCTCGCGCGACGATCTCAAGGCGCTCCCCCCGGTCCCGGGGACGTACCGCTTCTACGACCTCGACAGCAAGCTCCTGTACGTCGGGAAGTCCAACAACCTGAAGCGGCGGCTGGCCGCGTGGTTCGGCGACGAGGGCCCCCGCGGCGCGCGCGGGCGGGCGATCGTCGATGCGGTTCACCGCTTCGAGGTCCGCCCGTCGGGGTCGGACCTCGAGGCGCTGCTTCGCGAAGCCGCGCTGATCCGGAGCGAGCGGCCGGCGCGCAACGTGCAGCGCGCCGTCCACGCCCGCCGGGGGCGGGCCGCACGCCTCCGGTCGATCCTGATCCTGGAGCCCGCGGAGGATCCATGGGTTCTCAGGGCGTGGCTGATCCGCGAGGGGCAGCTTCTGGATTCGGTCGCACTGGGTCCGCGCGGAGGCGGCTTGCGGCGGATCGAGAGGGTCTTGAGAGACGAGTTCTTCGACCCCCGCGAAGGGCCGAGATCCAAACGGTCGCGGCCGGTCGACGTCGAGATCGTCGCCCGCTGGCTCGCCGAACATCGCGACAAGGCCGTCGCGTTCGACCCCACCCATCTCAAGACGACCGACGAAGTCGTCTCTCGCTTACGCTGGTTCCTGGAGAACGGCGCGCTTCGCGATCCGGAGGGGTCGCCTATACTGCCCCGCTGATGGACCTCGTTCTCGTCGTTGTCGCGCTCGCCGCCGTCGCGATCAACGCGTTTTTCGTCGCCGCCGAGTTCGCGATCGTCAGGGTGCGCGTGACGCGCATCGAGGAACTCGTGCAGCGCGGGGTACGGCGCGCCGCCGCGGCCCGCGAGGTCCTGCGGCATCTCGACGCCATGATCTCCGCGTGCCAGCTCGGCATCACGCTGGCGTCGTTGGCTCTGGGATGGGTGGGCGAGCCCGCGTTCGCGCATATGCTCGAACCCTGGTTCGCTTGGATGGGGCGCTTCGGAACGGGCGCATCGCACACGGTCGCGATCGCCGCCTCCTTCCTCCTGATCACGTTTCTCCACGTCGTCGTCGGCGAGCTCGTCCCCAAGACCGTCGCGATCGCACACGCGGAATCGACGGCGCTCGCGATCTCGTGGCCGCTGCGGTTCTTTCGCTTCCTCTTCTACCCGTTGATCGCGATCATGAACGGTTCCGCGAACCTGCTGGTCAAGGCGATGCACCTCACGCCGCCGACCGAGGCAAGCCTCGCCCACAGCGAAGCCGAGCTGCGGATGATCCTCGCGGTGTCCCGCAAGAGCGGCGCGCTGTCCGAATCGCACGGGCGGCTCCTCGCGAACGCCCTCGACTTCGCGGACCGCGCGGTCCGTCAGATCATGGTCCCCCGCGCCGACGTGCTGTGGCTCGACGTCAACCGGCCCTACGCCGAGAACGCCCCCCGAGCGCGCGAGTTCGGCCACACGAGGCTTCCCCTGTGCGACGGGACGATCGACCATGTGGTCGGCATCGTGCACGTCAAGGACCTGTTCGGCGCCACGGAGCTCAGAAGCCTGGCGAGGCCGCCGCTCTACGTCCCGGAGAACGCGAAGATCCAGCAAGCGCTCGCGCTGTTCCAGCGGCAGAGGTTCCATCTCGGCATCGTCGTCGACGAGCACGGGGGGACCGCGGGGCTGGTCACCCTGGAGGACATCCTCGAGGAGCTGATCGGGGACATTCAGGACGAATTCGACCAGGAGGCCCCGAAGGTCCACACGCAACTCGACGGCCGCCTCGTGCTCGACGCGGCGTTGACGATCGCCGAGCTGAAGGCGGCGACCGGCGCGGAGGAAGACGTCGAGGAGGACGTCGACACCATCGGCGGTCTGGTTCAGGCGCGATTGGGCCGGCTGGCGCGCGTCTCGGACTCGATCCCCTTCGGCGGCCGCACCCTCGAGGTGGTCCGGGTGAAGGGGCGGCGGATCTTGCGCGTGGCCGTGTCGAAACCCCCGCAGGCGTCGGGGTCGAATTGAAGCGACGGTCCAGACGCCCTTGAACCCCGAACTGCTCGCGCGCTTCCGGCTCTGGGCCCACCCTTACCGGCGCAGCTACGCCGCGGGGCTCGCCTGGTTGATCGCGACGAACGCGCTCGCACTCGGCATCCCCTGGCTGCTGCGCGGCGCGGTGCACGATCTGACGGCCGGGACGACTGCGTCGCGACTGGCGGCGTGGGCCGGCGGCATGATCGGTCTCGCCGTGGCGCAGGCATGGGCCCGCACCGTCTCACGCCTGTTGATCCTCGGCGCGTCCCGCAAGATCGCCTTCGACGTGCGCGAGGCCTTCTTCGCCAAGCTGCTCGCGCTGGACGCGACCTTCTACGACCGCCAGCGAACGGGCGACCTCATGTCGCGCGGCGTGAACGACCTGCAGCTGCTCCAGGCGTTCTACGGCCCCGGGCTGTTGAACGCGTTGAATACCGCCATCGTGTACGTGGGCGTTCTCGCGCTGATGCTGAGGCTCGACATCCCGCTCACACTCGTCGCCTTGGCGCTGTTCCCGCTGCTCTACTGGGGGGTGAACCGTCTCAGCAAGAAGGTCTACGCGCGCTCGCTCGCGGTGCAAGAGCAGCTCGCCGCGATCAGCGACCGGACGCAAGAAAACCTCTCCGGCATCCAGCAGGTGAAGATCTACGCTCAGGAGGACCGGGAGATCGAGCGCTTCCGCAGCCTGAGCGACGGCTTCCGCCGGAAGCAGCTGTCGCTCGCCCGCGTCCGCGGCGCGATGGTTTCGTTGATCGGCATCTTCACCGGCATGGGGACCGTGCTCGTCCTGTTCGTCGGCGGCCTCCACGTCATTCACGGCCGGATCTCGCTCGGTGACTTCGTCGCCTTCAACGCCTACCTGGCCCAGCTCGCCTGGCCGACCGTCGCCCTAGGCTGGATCGTCAACGTCTTTCAGCGGGCATCCGGGGCGATGCGCCGCCTCGACGATGTCATGACGGCGACCCCCGCCATCGGGCCCCCGGGGGAGGACCAAAGAAGCGTCGCGCCGATCGACGGCGACCTCGAGGTTCGCGGCCTGACGTTCGCGTACGAAGGGGCGGCCGAGCGGCCCGCCCTCACCGATGTCCGCCTCATGATCCCGAAGGGCTCGCGCGTCGCGATCGTCGGGGCGGTCGGCTCCGGGAAGTCCACGCTCGCGCACTTGATCGCCAAGATCTATCCGGCCCCCGAAGGAACCCTCTTCGTCGGCGGCGAGGACATCGCCTCCGTCCCGGTCGAGCGGGTTCGCTCCGGAGTCGGCTTCGTGCCGCAGGAAGCGTTTCTCTTCTCGCGCTCGCTCTACGACAACGTCGCCTTCGGCCGTCCCGGAGCCGGCAGCTCCGAGATCGAAGACGCGGTGCGCGGCGCGCGACTCGAAGCGGACCTCCCCGTCCTTCCCGACGGACTGGCGACGATCGTGGGCGAGCGCGGCTACACGCTGTCGGGGGGTCAGCGCCAAAGAGCCACGCTGGCCCGGGCCCTTGCGACCGATCCCAACTTCCTCGTCTTGGACGACGCGTTGTCCTCGGTGGACGCCGACACCGAGCGCATGATCCTGGACACCCTTGCGCACGAGCGACGCGGGCGGACGCTGATCCTCATCTCCCACCGCCTCTCGACGCTCCAAGCGGTCGACCGGATCGTCGTGCTGCAGGTCGGCCGCGTCGTCGAGGACGGCACGCACGACGCGCTTCTGGCGAAAGACGGCGTCTATGCCCGTCTCTTCGACAAGGCCCGGATGGAGGAGCGTCTGGCATGAGCGTCGATCGCGACGACGTCCTGGGTCGCGCCTACGACAGCCGCCTGATGCGGCGGTTGGCGGTCTTCGTCGCGCCCTACCGCACGCTCGTCTTGCTGTCGTTGGGGACGCTCTTCGCCGCCGCCGCGGTTCAGCTCGTCCAGCCCTACCTGGTGAAGGAGGTCATCGACGGCTTCATCGTGAAGCGCCGGGCCGAAGGGCTGTTCCTCCCGGCCGGACTCTTCCTGGCGACCCTTCTCGTCGACTTCGGCCTCTCGTTCCTCCAGGTCTACCTCTTAGAGCGCACGGGGCAGAACGTGGTGTTCGACATGAGGAACGCGATCTTCGCGCATCTGCAGCGCCTCCCTTCGTCGTTTTTCGACAGGACACCGGTCGGGAGGCTGATGACGCGGGTCACGACCGACGTCGAGGCGATCAACGAGGCTTTCACTTCGGGTGTGGTGCTGATCCTGGCGGATTTCGCGAAGCTCGCCGGCATCGTCGTCATCTTGATCGCGATGGATGCCAAGCTCGCGCTCGTCACGTTCGCCGTGATTCCCCCGATGCTCGCCGTCTCGTGGTGGTTCAGGGTGCGCGTGAGGGACGCCTACCGCGCCATGCGCACCGCCGTGGCTCGACTCAACGCGTCGCTCCAGGAGGTCGTCTCCGGAATGCGGATCGTGCAGCTGTTCCAGCGCGAGCGATTGGTCGCCGACGAATTCGCGGTCTTGGACGCCGAGCATCGGAGCGCGCAGATGTCGAGCGTCCTGTACGAATCGGCATTTTCGGCCGTGGCCGAATTGATGGGCTCGGTCACGATGGCTGCGATCGTCTGGGCCGGCGGGAGGCGCCTTGTGGGAGACGCCATAACGTTCGGCACGCTGGTCGCTTTCATCGAGTACGCGGGGCGCTTCTTCCGCCCCGTGCAGGAGCTGTCGCAGCGCTACACGGTGATGCAGGCCGCGATGGCATCGGCCGAGCGGATCTTCGCGCTCCTCGACACGAAGGCCACCCTCGTCTCCCCGAAAGAGCCGTTCCGGCCAAACGGCCGCGCGCGCGGGGAGATCGCGTTCGAGAACATCACGTTCGGGTACGGCGAGGGCAAGCCCGTCCTGCGCGACGTCTCGTTCCGGGTGCCGCCCGGCGAGCGGCTCGCGGTCGTGGGGTGGACCGGGGCCGGCAAGTCGACGCTGATCCGTCTGCTCGCGCGCCTGTACGACGTCCGGGAAGGGCGCATCCTGTTGGACGGCATCGACGTCAGGGAGTACGACCTCGGCGCCCTGAGGCGCACGATCGGGGTCGTCCTCCAGGACCACTTCCTTTTCACGGGCACAGTCGCCGAAAACATCGGGTTGGGAGATCCGCGGATCACCGCCACGGACATCGCGCGCGCGGCGAAGGCCGTCCGCGCCGACCGCTTCATCGACGGGCTGCCTCGGGGGTACGACGAGCCGGTGCGCGAGCGCGGCTCCAACTTCTCGGTCGGGGAAAAGCAGCTCCTGTCGTTCGCGCGCGCGGTCGCCTTCGACCCCGCCGTCCTCGTGCTCGACGAGGCGACGGCCTCGGTCGACCCCGAGACCGAAGGGCACATCCAGACCGCCCTCGACACGATCCTCTCCGGACGCACCTCGATCGTCATCGCCCATCGGTTGGCGACGATTCGAAACGCGGACCGCATCCTCGTCCTGCACCACGGCGAGGTGCGCGAGCTCGGGACCCACGACGAGCTGATGTCCCGGCAGGACGGCCTCTACCGGGCGCTCCAGATGCTTCAGACCCAGTCGGCTTCTTGAGGTTCTTATAAAAAACCCTTGCCGGTGCTCACCGCAGCGGGTACAACCCCTGCGGGTTTTCGATCCTGAGGGGGTGTCGTGATGCGCGTGCTCTCGACGGTCGCTTGTCTGGTGGCGCTGACAACGCCTGCGCTCTCAGCAGTGTCCATCTTGCGCGAAGTGCGCGTGCGAAGCGTCTCGCCGGCAGCGGCGCTTCCGGCCGATCTCACCTCGCCCGAGGGGAAGACGCGCTGGCATCTGGAATCGATCGAGCTCGGCGCCGCGGCGACGGTCGCGATCTCGAAGCAAGACCAAGAGCTCGTTCAGGAAACGCGCGGGACCGGCCGGGCGGCTGCCGCTCACGCGGCGATCTCGGGCGCCGACGCCGAGCGTTGGCTCCTCCCCGACCGCGATCCCGCGCAGATGAAGATGGGTGCGAAGGTAGTGCTCCGATTCGACGAGACGCGAGACGGGTTGGTCGACAAGATCGTCGCGGAGGTCGCAACCGTCGGCATCGGATGGCTCCACCTCCCCGGCGAGCCGCACGAGGTCGTGCTCCAGCGCGTGCTCCTGCTACGACAACGCGCGGGCGAGCGCTCGATGCGACCGGATCTACTCGTCCACCGCTGGGTGAGCCCGCGCGAAGGCGTGCTCGCGGAAATCTCCGGCCCGGCCTCGGCCGACGGCAGCACCCGTCTCGCGGTCGGCTCGGTGGACCTCGTCGAAAGCGTCTTGACCGGCGCGGCCACGATGAAGCTCTATTCCGACCAGCTTTATCGCGGCAACTTCAACGACATCAATTACGGATGGGACCGCGGGCCAGGAGCGGCCGTCTCGTCGATGGTGCCCGACGCAGGCGTCAACAATGCCTGTGATCTGGTCAACCTCGCGACGTGGAACTTCTCCGCAATCACAACCGGAAAGCAGACGGCAACAACCGAGACTTCGATCTCCCTCGCCGAGACCTGCAACGCGGCCGGCTGCGGCTACACGGGATACCCGGTCGGAGGCGGCCTGCAGACGCCGATCCTGGAGCGATACGATCGCGACTTCACCGGCACGCTCCGCAAGGACAACCAGGTCATCCAGAAGGAGGTCCGGGCGACCGACGTGACGTTCTGGCTGCGGGCGGGGGACCAGAACGAGAACATACCGGGATCCTTCGGATCGGGAGAAACCCGTTTTTGTTTCACCGACCAGGCTCCGTCCACTAACCGGAACGAGGTTCCGGTCTGGCAGATGGCGCACAGCGATGCAGGCGGTTGGTACACGCAAGCTGCGGACACCTGGGGAAGCGTCCCGCTCGGCGCTACGTGCCAGCAGAGCTTTTACAACTGTCAGTGCGGTTCGTGCGGGGGCCTGTTCCAGACGCTCTACTCACGGGGATGCTCGGCCAGCAGCCCCACCCAGAACTACGCCGGAAGTCTGTCCTCCAAGGTGGTCAAGGGAGGGGTGGTCGTTCTCCCGTCGGGACACACCCTGAACGCTCTGGTCATTCGCAACACAACCGAGTTCTGCACGTATACGAGCGTCGGTTGCACCGGCATTCTCGCGCCCGTTCGCACGATCGTCTACATTTTCGAGGCCCCCAACGTCGGCGCCGTCGCCCTGCTCCGTGGCCCGCAAACGACGCTGTACACCGCAGCGGAGCTCAGCGCGAGCGCCGAGACCCCCTGCACGAACTTCACCTCCCTCGACTACACGAACATCAGCTTCGGGCTGTTGCCACCGGTGTCGATCACCGCGGGCGCGACGACGAACACGAGCGTGTCCTTGTCGTGGAATCCCGGAAACGACACGCACCGTATCGTGGGCTACAAAGTTTACTGGGACACCGATCCGGGGGCCTCGACCCCCTACGCGTTCAACTCCGTCACGAACGCGGGCCAGGTCGTGATCGCGGGGACCACGGCGACGATCTCGGGGCTGTCGCCCGCGACGACCTACTACGTCACCGTGACTTCGCTGTCCGATTACACCGACCCGTCGACGAGCGTCGTGACGCGCTACGAGAGCATCAAGTATCCGACGACGGTTTCGGGCGATCCCAGCTTCTCCTATCCGATCGAGGTGGCCGCGACGACGACGGGCGGCGTCGCGAAGCCGGTCCCCGACGGATCGTTCGGGACCGCGATGCGAGCCTCTCGCATGGACCCCCCCGGTTCGACGATCGCGGTCACTTGGGATGTCGCGACCTGCGCGTCCGCGGATCACCATCTTCTCTTCGGAGATCTGACCAGCGTCGCCACGCTGACGGTCCTGGGAGCGGCCTGCAATCTCGGGACGACGGGAAGCGCCACCTGGGCGGCGGTCCCCGCAGGCAGCCTCTGGTTCGTCGTGGTCGGCGACAACAACGCCACCGTCGAGGGGAGTTGGGGGACGGACGCCGTCGGCGGCCAGCGCGGCGGTGTCACGCCTTCGGGTCAGTGTGGATTGGTCGTGAGGAACAACTCGGGCACATGCCCGTAGAGACGCAGGGCGAAGACAACCTACTTTTGAGCTCCATGCCGCATTTCTGCCGACACTTGTCGGTCGTGTGTGCCACGGCGGTCCTGTGCACGGCGGTAGCGCACGCTCAGTCGACCTCGGCGAGCCTGAAGGGCCGGGTCACCACTGAGGACAAGAAAGCCGTACCTGCGGCTGTGGTCCAGGCGCGCTCCGAGACCAGCGGCGCGACGCGCATAGCGGGCGCGGACGACGACGGGAGGTTTCGGTTCGACCTCCTCCCCCCCGGCTCCTGGACGTTGGTCGCCCGGTCGCCGGAAGGCGTCTTGTCGGACAGCAAGACGATCACGCTGGGGCTCCAACAGGCCGGAGAGGTCGAGCTCATCGTCGGCACCGGGTTAGAAGACAACGTCACGGTTCGCGCCGACGTCCCGTTGATCGACCCGCAGCGCACCGGCGGAGAGGTGCGCCTGTTGGGGACTCAGGCCGACGACCTGCCGATCGCGGGTCGCGAGATCGTGAACCTCGCACTGCTCGATTCGTCGGTGCGGCAAGCGGCGCCGGAGAGCTACTACGGCGAGCGGGCCGCACCGTTCGTGGTCAACGGACAAACCGGACGCGCCAACTCCTACCTCGTCGACGGGCTCGACAACAACGACCAGGCCAGCGGGACGACCCTGAACTCGACGTTCCCGAGTCTTGCCGTCAGCGAGTTCGTCCTGATGACCCACCAGTTCGCCGCGGAGTTCGGGCGCGCATCGGGGGGCGTTCTCAATCTGATCACCGAGCGTGGAGGCAACAAGTTCGAGGGGGAGGGTTCCTTGCAGGGGGCGGCCCGCGCGTTGAACTCGTCGGGAACGCTCGTGGACGCACTACCGGACACGGCGGGCGTCCCCGACCAGTCGGCCAACTGGTCGGCGGGAATGCGCTTCGGCGGACCGATCCGGAAGGACAAGTCGTTTTGGTTCGTGGCTTACGAACATGAGGACGATGCGACGGTGATCCCCTACACCGGCTACACCGCCGATGGGGTCGTGGGAGGCCGTTACGAAGCGCCAGCCCGCAACGACAGCGCCTTTTTCCGGACCGATTTCAACCTCGACGCGACGAACACGCTGATGGCGCGCTTGTCGTACAACAGCCGGTCGAACCAAGGGATCAACGTCGGCGGGGTCAACACGCCTCAATGGGGATTCCGGCTGGACGAAAGCGACGTCCAGCTCGGCGCGACGCTCACGACGGTCTTCAGCCCCTCCCTCATTCATGAGCTGCGTGTGATGTATGCCCGCTCTTCGATCCTGCAGGCCGCCAATTCCGAGATCACCGGCGTCGAGCACCCGTCGGCTCGGTTCGGCGGGAACAACGTGCGGCAGCAGGCGCGCGACGCGGACAGCTACCAGCTCGTCCAGAATCTGACCTGGGTCAAGGGGAACCACACCACGAAGTTCGGCTATGACGTGACCCCATCGCGGACGAAAGTGAAGGTCCGGTTCAACCCTAACGGCAACTTCATCTACAGGTCCGACGACCCTTACCAGCCCGGCGACTGCTTCAACGGATCTTTCGACAGCGGCATCTCGATCTTCGACCTACCACGTCGATGCAGCGGAGACACGACCGTAAGCTGCACGAATCTCGGCGGGGCGTGCGCGAACAACCTGGGGACCTGCGTGCCGAACTACGACGCCGAGGTACCGTGCTCGGGCGACGAAAACCCCAACGACCCGCCCGACACTCCGGCGCGCCCGTGGACGTACCCGGTGGTTTTCGAGGTCATCGACGGGACGCCTGATGCCACGCTCGACGACACCGAGATTTCCGCCTTCGCACAGGATTCCTGGCAGGCGACCCCCGGCCTGCTCGTTGATTTCGGACTTCGTTACGATCTGGACACGTTCACGCTCCCGTCGAGCGCAAAAGTCGATTCGACGGTTCCCAACGGGGGCGCAGGCCGCGACCAGAACAACCTGGCGCCGCGCCTTGGCTTCACTTACACCGCGGGGAAGAACCGGGAGTGGGTGGTTCGCGGCGGCGCCGGGGTTTTCTACAACAAGACGATCCTCGCGTTCCCTGCAGTCGCGGCGATCACGTCCGGGACCAAGATCGGCTTCATGTTTCCTCAGGGGATTCTGCTGGAGATGAACGAGGACACGATCGCGCAATACGGCGTCGACTTCCTGCGCGAAAACGGCCTCCTCGTCTTCCCCGACAATCTCACGCTTCGATTCTCGACCGGGACCCGTCTCGACTCGACGCAGGCCAACGTCTTCAACCTCGGTTTCGACCGCGGCGTCAAGAAGCACGGGCTGTTCTCGGCAAACGTCACGCGCTCCCTCACCTACCACGTCCCGCTGATGAAGGATTTGAATCCGGTCCTTCGAACCGAAGTCGACGGTCGGCCGGTCCACGCGTACGATCAGGTGAACGTCGGCTCGATCGCCGCGGTCGTGACCGAGGGGCGCGCCTGGTACACCGGCCTCGACGTGGGATGGAAATGGCAATCGGGGTTCGGCTGGTACAGCCTTTCGTACACGCTCTCGAAGTCGGAGGACATGGGGCCGGACCCGCTGAGGGGCGGGATCTACCTTCCTCCCAACTCGAACGACCTGGGCTCGGAGCGGGGTCCGTCGGACAACGACCGGCGCCACCGGTTCGTCCTGGCGGGAGACGTGGGGCTGTACCTGGTCGGTCTTCGGTTGTCGGGCGTCTACCAGTTCGCCACGCCGCTCCCGTTCAACGTCACCACCGGGGCCGACGACAATACCGATGGCATCACGAGCGACCGTCCTCCGGGGGTTTCACGCAACACGGGGGTCGATACGCCGCTCGACCCGGTGAACGCCTACCGCACGGCGCACGGTCAAGGGTTGGCCCCGGTGTCGTCGCTGTCGTCGCCGCACCTCTCGCAGCTCGACCTGCGCATCTACCGGCCGTTCTCGATCAAGCACGGCAAAGGAAGCGGCACGGCCTTCCTTCAGATCTTCAACGTGCTCAACCGCTTCAACGGCGGTCTCGTCGAAGGGCGCGCGCTGGCCTCGAATTTCGGCGCGGTGATCTCCAACGCCGGCCCGCCGCGCTCGTTCGAGCTGGGATTCAAGATGGGGTTCTGATTCGGCCGTAAAATCCCCTTCCCGCAAGGGCGTGCTGGGTCGAGCCCAGCCTCCGGCACTAACGCATGTCAACGCGTCGAAGATTCATCAGCTTCGCTGGGCCATGCGATCGAGTAGCTCGTGCTACGACCGCCGGCCGCGTCTTTATTCAGGGCGCCACGGCTTATTAGATTGTGAATGTCACGGTATGCAGTGTCGTGCGAGCATTTAGCGAGCTTCGCCCACTTCGAGGTGGTCAGCTTGCCCTCGAAGCCCTCGAGGAGTCGGTTCAGCAATGCGATCTGACGCTCATTCAGCGGTTCCTTAGCGAATCGCTCCCAGAATTGCGCTTTGCGAAGGACTGAGCCGAGCGTTTCATCAGCGCCCGCTATCGCACGCTCAAGGCAATTCAGGAACCACTCCTGCCATTGCGTGACGTCCAACTGACCTTTCTGTGTCGAT
>JAYUCM010000088.1:0-2237 GCA_043740355.1 Acidobacteriota bacterium
ACGCGCTCGCCGGCGGCACCGAAGCCGCGTCCGCGAAACACCCTCCCGTCCTCGAGCGCGAGGACCGCCTCCACCTCACGCCTCCACAACGCACGGGACCGCGCGCAACCTGCCGCCGTCGTCGTGGAGCACGCCCAGCGGCATGTCGGCATCGTGCGCGAAGAGGAGCCGCCACCCCTCGCGCGCCGCCGAGCCGAGAATCCGCTTCTTGGATTCGAGGGTGCGGAGCGGTTCCACGTCGTAGCCCATGATGTAAGGAAACGGCACGTGACTCGCCGTCGGGACCAAGTCCACGAGGCAGGCGATCGTGTGCTCCCCGGTCCGTACGACCGGAACATGTAGGAAGGGCGTGTGTCCGGGTGCCAAGAGGACGTCGATCCACCGATCCACGCGCGCGTCGCCCGTCACGAAGTCGAACATCCCGGCCGCCGCCACCGGCTCGAAATCGTCGCGGACGTACGAGGCCCGGATCCGCTCGTTGTCCGAGCGTGCGAAGTCGATCTCCCCCTGCTGCACCACATAACGCGCGTTGGGAAACGAGGGAACGACGCGGCCTTCGGCGTCTCGCTCGGTGTTCCCCCCGGCGTGGTCGAAGTGCAGGTGCGAGTCGAGCACCACGTCGATGTCGGCGGGCTTCAGCCCCGCCGGCCGGAGCATCTCCTCGGCGCTGTGCACGGCGAAGCCGTAGATGTCCCGGTGCTTCGCGTCCCACTTCGTGCCCGCTCCGTTGTCGATCAGCGTGCGCTTTGCCCCGTCGTCGACGAGAAGGACGTTCATCCCGAGGTGGATGCGATTCTTCTCGTCCGGAGGCCGGAGCTTGGCCCACAGCGTCTTGGGGACCACGCCGAACATCGCGCCGCCGTCGAGCCAAAGGGTTCCCGCGGATAGAATCGTCAGACGGAGGTCTCCGCTGTCGAAGCGGATCACCGCATCGCCTCCGCGTTTCTCGTGACGATCGCGGCGATGGCGCGGAGTTGGGAGATCAAGCTGGCGCCCTCCTGCGGCAGCAGCGCCTGGCGCCCGTCGCAAAGAGCTTCGTCGGGAGAGGGGTGGATCTCGATCATCACCCCGTCGGCCCCCGCGGCGACTGCGGCGCGCGCCATCGAGGGAACCCGGTCGCGTCGCCCGGTCGCATGGCTCGGATCGACGAAGATCGGCAGGTGGGAGAGATCGCGAGCGGCCGGGACGACCGACAGGTCGAGCGTGTAGCGGTTGTGCCGGGAGAAGGTGCGGATTCCCCGCTCGCAGAGGATGACGTTCGGATTCCCGTGGGCCAGGACGTACTCCGCGGAGAGCAACAGGTCCTCGAGAGTCGCGGACATCCCCCGTTTCAACAGCACGGGCTTCGCCAGGCGCCCGACAGCTTTCAGCAGCTCGTAGTTCTGCATGTTGCGCGCGCCGATCTGGACGACGTCGGCGTACTCGGCGACGCATTCGAGGGACGCTTGGTCGACGGCCTCGGTGACGATCGGGAGCCCCGTCGCGTCCCTCGCCTTGGCGAGGAGGACGAGCCCCTCCTTCCCGAGTCCCTGAAAGCTGTACGGAGAAGAGCGCGGCTTGAACGCCCCTCCCCGGAGCGCGTCCGCCCCCGCGAGCTTCAGCAGTCGCGCCGTCTCCAAGATCTGATCGCCGGTTTCGACCGCGCACGGTCCCGCGATCACGAACAGTCGGCCTTCGCCGATCGTGCGCGGTCCGAGGCGGATGACGGTGTCTTCGGGCTTCATCTCACGCGAGGCGAGCTTGAAGGGCTGGCTCACGGGAATCGCCCGGGCCACGCCCGGAAGCCTCTCGAAAGCGTCGGGGTCCAAGGGGCCGGGGTTTCCGGTGATGCCGATCGCCGTCCGCTCAACTCCGGGAAGGACGTGGGGGCGAAACCCGAGCGCCTCGACCGCTCGAGCGACCCGGGCAAGGTCCTCCCGGCTGCAGCCCTTCTTCATGACGATGACCATCCAGGCGGGATCTCCGAAAACAACGTTCGGCGACGTTCGCAGGCGCGAAGAGTAGCGAAACCCCGCCGACAATTCAACAAAAAACGCCGGAACTCCTTTCCTTGGGACCCTTTGCGCGTGTGTTACCATCTCGCGGTCCCGACGGTCTCCGAGCACAATTGGGGCCTTCGGGCTTGAGGTCCAGGCGCGTAGCTCAGTGGAAGAGCGCTACCTTGACACGGTAGAAGTCCGCGGTTCGATCCCGCGCGCGCCTACCAATGGAATAGGGTCATGCCCGAAACGGTCGCC
>JAYUCM010000089.1:0-5472 GCA_043740355.1 Acidobacteriota bacterium
CCTCGATGGTGCCGGAGGAGGGAGTCGAACCCTCACGACCGCAAGGATCGGGGGATTTTGAGTCCCCTGCGTCTGCCATTCCGCCACTCCGGCCAAGGCGGCGACGGAGCGTATCGTCCGCCTTGACCGACTGTCAAGGGCGAGCGGCCGATCGCGCGGAAGTCTTGCAGATTCAGTTCGTTTCCGCTATCATGCGGGCTCATTCTGAGGAGGCCCCACTTGGATTTCAAGGTCGGCGACAAGGTCGTCTATCCCAACCACGGTGTGGGCGTCATCGAACAGGTCACGAAGAAGTCGGTGGGGGACATCGTCGCGTCCTTCTACTGCCTTCGCATCATCTCGACCGACAGCACGGTGATGGTCCCGGTCGGCAATACGATCGCCGTTGGGCTCCGCAAGGTCCTGACCCGGCGCGAGGTGGTCAGGGTCATGGAGGTCCTGCGAACCGGGGAAGTCGCGACCTACGACGACTGGAAGGGCCGGTTCCAGGCAAATTCCGAAAAGATGAGGACCGGCGACATCCGTGCCGTGGCCGAGGTTCTCAAGAGCCTGACGATCCTGGCCGAGATCAAGCCGCTCTCGTACCGCGAGCGCAAGATGCTGGACCGCGCTCGCTTCCTCCTGGTCTCGGAACTGGCGGAAGCGGGCAACAAGACCCCGGAAAAGGTCGAGATCGAAATCGACAGCGCCCTGGCCGATTCGGTCAAGGGTGCCAAGGTCCGGATAGCCCACTGATCGGTCTTCGGGCTTGGCGGGTGGGCCGATCGAAAACCTCGTGCTCACGCGGCTTGCTGTCGAGTGGACGTCCAGGCTGGTCGGGACGCGGCTCGAGTCCCTGCGACAAGAAAGTGGCGAAAGATTCCACCTCGGCTTCGCTTCTGAGCGACGCGGTTTCACCCTAGTCATATCCCTCGACAGCAGTGTCCCGTGGATAGGGGAGGCTATCCGCGGCTTCGACGGCCGGCGCTGGTCTCCGCACAGCTTCGCCGTGAGCGCTGCCCACGACCTCGTTGGACGGAGCCTCGAGCGGATCGCCAAGGACCCGGCCGATCGGACGCTCCGGCTTGTTTTCGCGGATGGGCGAGGACTGGCGATCGAGCTGACGCCCCATCGCCCGAATCTCGTCCTGCTCGGCGACGGTGGGATGATCGCATCGTCGCTGCGACCGGGCCGGGGCGACGAGGAGCGTCTGACTCCCGGACGGCCATGGCGCGCGCGGGAGTTTCCCGCTGCGAGGCAGGATCCGTTCCAAGCCGAACCTGACGCCATCGACGCGGTCGTCTCCGTCGGTACGGCACTGGGCGAGACACCGGGGGAGACTCTGACGAAGCGTTTCGTCGGCCTCGGGCCGACCGGAGTCGAGCTGCTCGCCGAAGAGCAGGCCGCGACGGGCCGCTCGTTGGGGGTCATCGTCCGAACCCGGCTCGACTCCGTTCTCCAAGGCGTCGCGGAAGTTCTGATCGAGGCCCCCAAGGACCCTTCGGAGGCGACGGATCGAGGAGAATCCGATGCGGCGAGCCTTCGACTCCTTCCCTGGCGGCCGGACGCCACGCGTGTGGGGCGAGGTTTGTTCACCCTCGAGCGCGCCGGAGCGACGGCGGCGCTCTTCCACGAAGCGCTCGAAGGCGCAGCACGTGCTCGGTCGAGGATCGGTACGCTCGGGGGAATCCTGCGCGGGGAGCTCGACCGCGCGGAGAGGGCCGAGAAAAAAGTCCGCGAGAGCTTGCTCTCGTTCGATGATCCCGACCGCCATGGACTCATGGGTGAGGCACTCCTCGCGGGCTTGAGCGTCGCGCGGCGCGCGGGAGACGTCATCGTCGTCCCCGATCCGTACGACGCGGCAGGTTCCGAGATCGAGATCCCGGCGCCGCCGCACAGGTCCCTCGTGCAAGTCGCGGATGATCTCTTCCGGCTCCAACGCCGTTCGCGCCGGGGGCTTGCCTCCGCAGCCGCCCGTGTTGCGACCCTGAGGCGGCGGGCGCTGCGGCTCGAGGCTCTCCTCGCCGTCCACCGCCTCACGATCGATGCGGCCGGGGCCGCGACGCTCGAAGCCGCGATGCGTGAGGAAGGACTCGCCGTCGGTCTCGTGGGGCCGACCCGGGCCGCGCGCGCGACCGAACGGCGCGCCGGGCCGCGGCTTGCGGGCGTTCGCATGATCACGAGTACGGATGGATGGACGATACTCGTCGGCCGCTCGGGCCCGGACAACGACAGGCTGACGTTCAAGATCGCCGCACCGGACGACATCTGGCTTCATGCCGCGGGCGTTCACGGCGCTCACGTCGTCATTCGCAACCCGGATCGGCGCGCAACCGTCCCCGCGGCGACCCTGGCCGAGGCCGCGCGACTGGCACTGTGGTTCAGCGATGCCCGCTCCGAGGCGGCGGCCGACGTTCACTGGACCCGCCGCAAGAACGTCAGGCGCGCCCGGGGCGGAGCCTCGGGAATGGTGGTTCTCAAGCGCGTCGAGACCATCCGGGCGCGGTCTCAGCCCCCACCCGCTGGCATTTGATGGGCGCGACCTGCACAAGGATGCCGCGTTCCGGGCCGAGGATGGCTCTTTCGTTCCGAAGATGCTCCCCGATTCGATTGACCTTGGGGTGGAGGTACCCTAGATTGGCGCCGCGATGAAAACGGCGCTCCAAGGGGTCGGGGGTTTGCTCCTTGCCGTCCTCTTGCTCTATTGGGTCCTCCACGACAAGCCGCGACAGGAGCTCATGAGCGCCCTGATGCGCGCCTCGTGGCCTGCACTGGCGCTCGGTGCGGTCGTCAACGTCGGCCACAATGTCTTCCGCGTCTTGCGCTGGCGCTGGCTTCTCGATCCGGTGCGCCCCCGTGTGCCGTTCAGGCCGATGTTCGTCGCCGTGATCCTCGGCTACATGACGACATGGCTCGTGCCCGGTCGGGTGGGCGAGTTGGTTCGTCCGGCGCTCCTCTCCGCGAGAGAAAACCTTCCGCTCGGCCCCTGCCTGGGCACCGTCGTCGCGGACCGGTTGCTCGACGGCGTCGCCATCGTGGCCTTGTTCGCCTTGGGGAGCCTGGGCGCCCACTTCGCCCTAGGATCCGCGGCCCTCGCCGCCCAGATCCGCCTCACCGCCGTGATAGCGCTCGCAGTCATCGTTGCGGGCCTTGCGGCCTTGATCGCGATCTCGACGCTCGGAGCGAGGCTGGACGGCTGGTTGTCCCGCCGTTGGTCTGCGGTGCGGTGGGCCGGTCACGCCGCCTTGGGGCTCTCGCGCGGCGTGGACGCGCTACGCTCGCCGCGCCGCGTCGTCCCGATCGTCGCTTACAGCCTCGTCGCCTGGCTCACGATCACTCTGGGAACCTGGATCGGCATCCGTGCTGCCGGCGCGGGTGTCGGCTTCGCCGACGTCCTCGTGATGCTTCCGCTGCTCGCGCTGGGTGTTTCGATTCCCACTCCGGGTGGCGTGGGGGGATACCACGCGGCCATGCAAATCGGACTGACTTCGCTCTTCGGAGTCGATCCCACGATCGCCGCGGGAGTCGGGATTCTGATGCACCTCGCGATCGTGCTCCCGATCCTCCTCGCGGGGCCGGTGCTCCTCTACACGGAGAAGGTCTCCTGGTCCGATCTCGTCGCCGCGGGAAAGCAGGTCCGAGCGTTGGGCGACGCGCACCGCGCCGTCGAGTCCGCGCGATGATCTGTCCCTTCTGCACGCATCTGAAGGACAAGGTCGTCGACTCGCGCGAGACCGGAGCGGGGGATGCCATCCGTCGCCGTCGCGAATGTCTCGCCTGCGGCCGCCGCTTCACCTCCTACGAGCGCGTCGAAGAGATCCCCTACTTCGTCGTGAAGAAAGACGGTCGGCGCGAGCCGTTCGATCGTCAGAAGCTCATGGTCGGGCTCCACCGTGCCTGCGAGAAGCGACCGGTTCCTGCGAAGGCGCTCTCCGCGATCGTGGACGAGATCGAGCAGGTGGTGCAGGACGCACCCGAGCGGGAGATCCCTGCGCGCGCGATCGGCGAGCGCGTGATGGATCGGCTGAAGGAGCTCGACAAGGTCGCCTACGTCCGCTTCGCCTCGGTCTACCGGCAATTCGAAGACGTCGAGGAGTTCATGTCCGAGCTCCGGAATCTTGTCGAAACGAGGAAGTGAGGGATCGCGAGATGACGAAGGGAATCGGCTCGATGCTCGAAGTGGCGCGAATCCAGAGCGAGATTAACCGCCTCTTCGACAACCTCCTCGACCTCGACGCCGGCGCCAAGGCCAGCGGCAGCTGGATTCCGATCGCGGACATCGTCGAGAACGACGAAGCGCTCCTCGTCACCGTCGAGCTCCCCGGTGTCGCCTCCTCGGACCTCCTGATCTCGACGCACGGGGGCGACGTCATCCTCACCGGAGAAAAGAGCCGGCCGCAGATCGACGGCTCCGTGCGCGCCCACGTCGCCGAGCGCGCCTACGGCCGCTTCCGCCGCGTCATTCACCTCGGCGTGCCCGTGAACACGCACCGGGCCGAGGCCGTGCTCGCGGAGGGAACGCTCCGCATCCGCTTCCCGAAAGTTCCGAACCGGCGCGGAGAAGAGGTCGCGATTCCGGTGACGATGCCATGACTCCGGTCCACGAGCCTGCAGCGGACGCCGAGCTCCGCATCCCGGCCGAGCTCCCGGTCCTTCCGCTGAGGGACATGGTCGTCTTTCCGTTCATCATCGCGCCGCTGTCGGTGGCGCGAGATCTGTCGATCCAGGCGGTGGACCGCGCACTTTCCGAGAACCGCATGATCTTGCTCGTCGCGCAGCGCGACAAGGACGAGGAGGATCCGAAAGCGGAAGACCTCCACGAGATCGGCACGGTCGCCGTCATCATGAGGATGCTGAAGCTTCCCGACGAGCGCATCCGCGTTCTCGTCCAAGGGGTCTGCCGGGCGCGGGTGCGCGAGTTCACCGCGGTCCGCCCGCACTTGATCGCCAAGATCGAGCGGATCGCCGATCAGGCGTACGACGGCGCCTCGATCGAGAAGGAAGCTCTCGTGAGGTCGGTCAAGCGCGCGCTCGAGCGTGCCTCCAGTCTCGGGAAGAGCCTCCCGTCGGAGGTCCTCGTCATCGCTTCGAATCTCGAAGATCCCGGCCGTCTGGCCGATCTGGTGGCCTCGAATCTGGAGCTGAAGGTCGATGAGGCGCAAGAGGTCCTCGAGATCATCGACCCCGTGGAGCGCCTCAAGCGCGTTCACGACCTGGTCCAGAAGGAGATGTCGCTGCTCTCCATGCAACGCGAGATCGACTCGATGGCGAAGGACGAGATGGACCGCTCGCAGAGGGAGGTCTATCTCCGGCACCAGATGAAGGCGATCATGTCCGAGCTCGGCGAGGGCAACGAGCTCGGCGAAGAGATCGAGCGCTGCCGGGAGAAGGCGCGCGAGCTCGAGCTGTCGGCTCAGGCCGCCGAGGAGATCGACCGGCAGCTGAAGAAGCTCGAGCGCATGCATCCCGACGCGGCCGAGGCGTCCACGGTCA
>JAYUCM010000090.1:0-2231 GCA_043740355.1 Acidobacteriota bacterium
CCGCGCGGCGAGCTCAAGCTGAACGATCGCGGCGAGCCGATCTACGGCGATCGCGACATTCCCGACTTGCAGCGCGTGCGCGACCTCGGACTTCCGTTCTGGATGGCGGGGGGGACCGGTTCCGCGGATGGTTTGCGCGAGGCGCTGCACGTCGGCGCAGCCGGGATTCAGGTGGGAACGTTGTTTGCCTACTGCGAAGAGTCGGGATTGGCTCCCGAGATCAAACATCAAGTCCTGGCCGGGGTTGCGCAGGGCAAGGTCCACGTGCACACGGATCCGCGAATCTCCCCGACGGGGTTCCCGTTCAAGGTCGTGAAAATGGAGGGGGGCGGTTTCCAGGACGCCGACCGCAAGCGTGTTTGCGATCTCGGCTACCTCCGCACCGCATTCCGCAATCTGGCCGGGAAGTTCGACTACCGATGCCCTGCCGAGCCCGTCGAAGACTTCGTCGCGAAGGGCGGTACGATCGCCGAGACCGAGGGACGCGGGTGTCTCTGCAACGCGCTCCTCGCCAACCTCGGCCACGGGCAGGCGCGTCCGGAGGGCGTCGACGAGAAGCCGTTGCTCACCAGCGGCGACGACCTCGTCTCGATCTGGAAGCATCTCGGCGAGCGAGCGCGCTACGCGGCCTCGGACGTCGTCGACTACCTGTTGTCGGGCGTCAGGCGCGCTTAAGCCCGCTTCTCGATCGCTTTCACGATCTCCGCTTCGAGGATCCCCGGAACCTGCTCCCGGAGATCGTAGCGCACGCGCACGACAGGCTTGTCGATCTTCAAGACGCGCGTGAGGTCGATCGGGGTCCCGATCACGACGACGTCGCACGGCGTGCGGCGGATCGTCTCCTCGAGCTCGGCGATCTGAGCGTCGCCGTAGCCCATCGCGGGGAGAATGCCGACCGCGTTCGGGTACTTGGCGAACGTATCGCGGATCGAGCCGACGGCGTAGGGGCTGGGATCGACCAGTTCCGCCGCGCCCCCTTGCTTCGCCGCCACGCAGGCCGCGCCGTAGCGCATGCCTCCGTGCGTGAGCGTGGGGCCGTCCTCGACCGCGAGGACCTTCTTGCCGGCGATCAGGTCGGGCCGCTCGGCCGTGACGGGGGAGTCGGCGCGCACGACGCGGGCCCTCGAATTCACCCGGCGTGCCGCAGCCTCGACCGAAGCGATATGCGCCCACTCGGCGGTGTCGCACTTGTTGACCACGATGACGTCAGCTCGCCTGAAGTTCGCCTCGCCGGGGTGGTACGCGGTCTCGTGCCCCGCACGGTGCGGATCGGCGATGCAGATGTGCAGCGCGGGAACGTAGAACGGGAGATCGTTGTTGCCGCCGTCCCAGAGAATGACCTCGGCTTCTTCCTGCGCCCGTTCAAGGATGCGGCCGTAGTCCACTCCCGCGTAAACGACAAAGCCGTTGTCGATGTGCGGCTCGTACTCCTCCCGCTCCTCGATCGTGCACTTTTCACTGTCGAGGTCGGCGTACGTCGCGAAGCGCTGGCACGCCTGGGCGGCGAGGTCGCCGTACGGCATGGGGTGGCGGATCGCCACGACCTTCTTCCCGAGCTTCTTGAGGATGTTCGAGATATAGCGCGTCGTCTGGCTCTTCCCGGCGCCTGTCCGCACCGCGGTGATGGCGAGGACCGGTACTTTCGCCTTGAGCATCGTGCGGTCGGCTCCGAGCAGCAGGAAATCGGCGCCCGACGCGATGCACTGCGAGGCGAGATGCATGACGTGCTCGTGCGTCACGTCGGAATACGAGAAGACGCAGGTGTCCACCCTTTCTTCCTTGATCAAAAGGGACAAACCCTCTTCTGCGACGATCGGTATGCCGCCGGGATAGCGCGGCCCGGCGAGGGCGGCCGGGTAGCGCCGTCCGGCGATTCCGGGGATCTGCGTCGCGGTGAACGCAACGACGGTCGCCGACGGGTCGTTCCTGAAGACCGTATTGAAATCGTGGAAGTCCCGACCCGCAGCGCCCAGAATCGCAATCCGCTTCGTGCCTGAGGCCATCGGGTCCCCCTTTGGAGTGGAATGGCCTCTATTACTAGCATTTTCACGGTTCGGAATCCTCAGGCGTTCCGGACAACCTCCACCGGCTATTGGAGGTCGCTTTGCTATCGTTCTTCCGCCGTGCCCAAACAGAAATCGAAGCGCTCACACGTGGAGTCCCTCGACGCGATATTCCGTCCACGCTCGGTCGCCGTCATCGGGGCCTCCCGCAAGCGCCAGACGATCGGC
>JAYUCM010000091.1:0-33937 GCA_043740355.1 Acidobacteriota bacterium
GTCGATCACCTGGCTCCAATCCTCCTTGTTCATCCGCATCAGGAGGTTGTCCCGGGTGATTCCAGCATTGTTCACGAGAAGCGGGATTGTAGCATGCTCCCGAAGGGCCTCCGCCATCGCCGCCTCGACCGAGCGATCGTCCGCGATGTCGAGTTGAATCGCGCGTGCGCTCCCGCCACCGCCCACGATCTCGTCGACGGTTCCGCCGGCCGCTTCCACCGAGCGGGCGGCGACGATCACGCGCGCCCCGCGGGCGCCCAGCGCCAAGGCGATCGCGCGTCCGATGCCTCGCGACGCCCCCGTGACGAGCGCCACCTTTCCCGCGAGAGCCTGGTCCATGCTCAGCTCGCCAACTCGTGGAGCGCCGCGGTGAGCGCCGCCGCGTCCGGCACGGAATGGACGCGGGCTTCCTTGCGGATGCGCCGCACCAGACCGGACAGGACACGTCCCGGGCCGAATTCGACGAACGTGTCGATTCCGTCGTCGGCCATCCTCACGACCTCCTCTTCCCAACGCACCATCGATACGACTTGCCGCACCAGAGCGTCGCGCGCGCCTGCTCCCGAGCGCACGGGCGCCGCGTCGACGTTCGTGTACACCGGAATAGTCGGATCGCAAAACGTCACCCCGTCGAGCACCGTGGCGAGGCGTGCGCCCGCCGGCTCCATCAGCGCGCAGTGGAACGGAGCGCTGACCGGAAGCATCACCGCCCGCTTGGCGCCGGCAGCGGGTGCCGCCTCGCACGCGCGTTTCACGGCTCCCGCGTGGCCGGCGATCACGACCTGCCCCGGACCGTTGGCGTTCGCGCAGCTCACCACCTCGCCGCTCGCGACCTCAGCGCACAGTCTTTCGACGGCGGCCCGAGGGAGCCCGAGGATCGCGGCCATCGCGCCTTGACCCTCCGGCACGGCCTCTTGCATGAATCGTCCGCGCTCCCGCACGATCCGGACCGCGTCGTCGAAGCTCAACGTGCCGGCCACCACGTGGGCCGCGTACTCGCCGAGGCTATGACCGGCGGCCGCGACCGGCGGCTTCCCGCCTCGAGACTCGAACGCGCGAAAGGCCGCGACCGCGACCGTCAGGATCGCCGGCTGCGTGATCTCGGTGCGGATCAAGTCGGCCTCGCTCCCCGCAAAGCAGAGCGCCGTCAGTCCGTAACCGAGCGCCCTGTCCGCCGCGCGAAAGACCGCCGCAGCCGCGGGCTCGACGCCTGCCAAGTCCTTCCCCATGCCGGGGTACTGCGATCCTTGGCCTGGAAACAACGCCGCGTAGGGCCTCACCAGCGCACCGCGCTGGCCGCCCAGGTGAGGCCGGCCCCGAAGGCCGCCATCAGAATGACGTCGCCCGGCCGCACGTTCCCCGCCCGTACGGCCTCGTCCAGCGCGATCGGAATCGAGGCGGCACTGGTGTTCCCGTAACGGTCGATGTCGACGTAGCAACGCTCCACAGGAATCCCGAGACGCTCCCTGACGGCGTCGATGATCCGCTGGTTGGCCTGATGCGGGATGAACCACGAGACGTCGCCGGGGGTGAGTCCGGCCATCTGCAGGACCTCGCGCGAAACGTCTTCGATCGATCGGACGGCGATCTTGAACGTCTCGTTCCCGCGCATCCGGATGAAGTGCATCCCCTTGGCGACCGTCTCCGCGCTCGCCGGGTACTTCGATCCGCCCCCCTCCATGCAGATGAAATCGCTCATGCTGCCGTCGGAGTGCATCGCCGAAGCGAGCACCCCTCGCGGGAGGTTCCCCTCGCTCATCACGGCGGCGCCCGCGCCGTCGGCGAAGATGACGCAGGTCGTACGGTCGGTCCAGTCGAGAAACTTGCTCAGCAGCTCGGCCCCGACCACCAGCACGTTGCGGCACCGGCCGCTGACGATGAACTGCTTCGCCACCGATTGCGCGTAGATGAACCCCGAGCACCCGGCCTGCATGTCGAAGGCCGCGGCGCGCTGGCAGCCCAGGCTGTGCTGAAGGAGACAGGCGGTCGCAGGGATCGGCACGTCGGGCGTGACGGTGGCGCAGATGATCAGATCGATGTCCTGGGGCGAAACGCCGGCCATTTCGAGCGCGTTTTGAGAAGCGGCGTGAGCGAACTCGGAGACCGACTCGTTGGGCCCCGCGATTCGCCTCTCCCGTATCCCCGTCCGGGTCTGGATCCACTCGTCGGTCGTGTCGACGAGCTTCTCCAGGTCGCGGTTGGTCATGATCTGAGAGGGAACGCTCATGCCCGTTCCCGTGATGATCGCGCTGCGAGTCCCCATCGGCCCTCCTCCGCGGGGTCAGGCGCGGGAGCCCCACGGCCTCCGTACGGGACGCGTCACGCGGTGGACGATCATAACCCGCGCCGGCCCCTAGGCGGACGGGGGTTCGACCACCTCGCGGCCCTTATAGTGGCCGCAATGCGGACAGACCCTGTGAGGGAGTTTGCGCTCCTGGCAGTTCGGGCAGACCGATGTCCCCGGCTGTGCCAACGCATCGTGAGCGCGGCGCTTGTCGCGGCGGGCCCGGGAGTGGCGTCGTTTTGGATTCGGCATCGTCTCAAACCTCACGCGGGCGCCCCGCAGGTGCGGGATGTGCGCTGTCGCTCTACGAGTCTTGCAGCTTTCGCCGGAACGGAAGAACCGGAGCCAAGGCCCGATCGGCGTCTTCGGGCACGCACCCGCACGCGCCGAGATTCCTGTTCGTTCCGCACGTTGGGCACAGCCCTTTGCATGACGGCGAACAGATGGGCTTGAGGGGAAGATTGAGGTACAGCTGCTCCGTGGCGAGGTCTTCGAGACCGATCTTGCCTTCGGGAGCAACCAGGATCGAGTCTTCGTCATCCGCGGCCGCACGGCCGTGGGCGGAACCCGCGTCGGGGGCGTGTCGCAGAACCCTCCAGGCGAAAACCATCCGGACGTCCCAAGGAAACGTTTCGAGGCAGCGACTGCACGTCAGCGGGACGGTGACGCCGAGACGGGCGTTCAGCTCGGCGCCGCCGGGCTGTGGGATGACGGTCCCCTCCAAGCGGGCATCGACGTCGGGGATGGTCTCTCGGCTCGGCCCCTCGAGCCCGTGAAGCCGGACCGAGCGGTCGAACGAGAGGCCTTCGGACCCTATTGTGTTGATATCAATGAACATGGCGCTTCCAGGGAAGCGCGGATTATAACAGGGGCCCCCCCCCTGTCAAGAAACACGGACGGGGGCCGAACGCCGCGTCAGGAGACGGAGTCGAGCTCCTTGAGGGCGCCTTCGTGGGTAGGGGCGAGCCTGAGAGCTTCCTCGAACTGCTTTCTTGCGCGCATCTTCAGGCCGCGCCGCTTGTAGAAACGGCCGAGAGCAACCCGGTATTCGGCGTTCCATTGGTCCAGACGTGCGGCCTCACCGTAGTTCTGCTCGGCCATGCGTTGCCACCTCGCGTCAGGGTTCTTCGCCTGGCACTCGGCGAGGAGAAAGTAGAAACGAGCATCGTCGGGGCTGTAGCTGATGGCCAACTTTCCGTACTGGATCGCGTTGTACGGGTCCCCTTCGCGCATGAATTTCTTGGCCTGGCTGAAATAGGAGTCGGCGAGCTTGGCGTTTGCCTCGATCGCGACCTTCGTCCTGGTCTTGTCCATCTCGACGCGAACGAGGAAATCGCCCATGCCTTGCGGCTCCTTGGCCGCTTGCCCGTCCTCGGCGCGTGGAGCGTGGTCGACGGTGCGTGCTTGCACGAGCGTCAGATAGGCCTCGACGTACCGGCTCTCGATCACCGCCAGCTCGGAGCGGAGGCGCTCCCGTATGCGCGGCAGGATGCGATCGCGGCTGAACCGGTCCTTCGCCTCTTCGTAGGCGCGCTCAATCGTGTCGCGGGGTGCGTTCGATCGAAGTCCGAGGACCTCATGAGGGTTCTTGTTCCGCTGCGACGCGTAGGTCTCGAGGATCATGCGCTCCTGGAGTCCTTCGAGCGCGACGGTGTCCGCGTGGTCCCGCAGGATCGCGGTGACCCGGAACGCCCCGTCCCCGACCGGCGGGTCGTAACTGATCACCCCCATGACGAGCAGCCCATACAGGAAACGGCAGGCCAACCCCTCCTCGGCCGGCGGGATGAGAGCCAAGACGTCTTGAAGGCGGCTCGGGCCGTCGACGCGCGACAAGATGTAACCGTGCGCCGGCGAGAGCGCGAGGCGCTCGAGCGGAACGGGACAGGGATGACGCAGCTTCAGGCGATTATCGAGGCCCTTCATCGCCGCCTGTATCGGCTCGAATCCCGCCATCGAGCCGATTCCTTTCAGAATCACCTCGAACGTGAGCAGGATGTCGCTTTCGAAGATCTCCTGGAGGAGCCACCCCTCGCTGAACCGTGCCGTCCCCCCCTCCCATTGGAAGATGGACTGCACGACGTGCTCGACGATGTAGCGGGCTGTGTGGGACAGGGTCTCTTTGCCGATCAATCCGCGGTTGACCAGCGCCTGGGCGAGGTCCTTGGATTCGCTGATGTTGCGCCGGGCCTCCGCCAAAGCGCCGGGAGAGATCTTGCCCTCGTTGACCAGGCGGCGCCCCAGTTCTTCGTCGTCGGCTCCGGACTCGGCGAATAGGATCATGCCGCGGTCGAAGTAGATCCGTTTCTCGATGTTTCCGCGACTGACGTTCAGGACGCCCGAGCGCTCCCCGACATAGAGATCGCGGAAGATCTCCGCGAGCGTCTGGCTGCTGAAATTGATCTGCATCCCCGACGTCACCGTGGTCTGCGGTCCGAGGACCACCCCCGACTTGCCCCCTGAACCTATACTCTCCATCGTCGACAATATAGAGATCGGAGCCAGAAAGGAAAGTATCGTGAAACGTGGCGTCCCGATGCGCGCGGCCGCCATGGCCCTGGCCGTCGCCGGCGCGGGTTTCGCCCGGGCGGAGACCGACCGCTCCGCTTTTCTGGCCCTGCTGCACGATGGACGCTTCGGAGCGGCGCAGGAGGAGCTGCGGCGGCACGGAGCGCCCACCCGCCCCGACGACCTTTTCTTCGACGCTTTTATCGCGTACTGGCAGCTCGTGTTCGACGACGAGAACCTCGACGCTCGCGCGACTCTCGATGAACGACTCGGCATCGCCATCGCCGCAGCCGAAGCCTCGGCGAGCGTGGACGGAGACGTCGCCGTCTGGGGGGGATCGAGTCACCTCCTGCTCGCCGGGCTGAGGGCTCAACAGCGGCGTCCGTTCGCGGCGGCCTTCGAGGCGAAGAGGGCGAAGCGTCTCTTGGAATCCGCGTCGGCCACCGGTGCCAAGACCTCCGACGCGCTGTTCGGGCTCGGCACGTACAACTACCTTGCCGACACGGTGCCGTCGTACGTGAGAGGACTTCGAGCGCTTCTTAGCTTGCCGAAAGGCGATCGCACCCTCGGCCTACAACAGCTCGCCGCTGCCGCCGCCGGGAGCCGCGTCTTCGCTCTCGAAGCACGTACCCTGCTCGTCACGATCTTCGCGAACAAGCACGAGCGTCTCTACGGACGTGCCGTCGAAGAGCGCGACCGGCTTCTCGAAGCCTTCCCCGACACGATCGCGTCCGCCTACGCCGCGGCCCGCCTCGATCTGTCCCTCGGCCGGAACGAATCGGCGATCGACCGCTTGACGCGAGCCGAGAAACGAGCGCGGACCTTGGGCGACGTCGATCCCGTCGTCCTGCGCAGCATCGACCTCCTGCGCGCACGCGCGGAGCTGAGCTCGCTGCGTCCGGATCGCGCCGAAGCCGCGGCTCGGCGTGCCCTGGCGACGGGCCAGGGGCTCGGACCCTCGATACGGGAGGATCTGGAGGCCGTTCTCAAGACGGCTTCGCGCCAAGCCGATGGGATCTCATGGCCGCCGGTTGCTGCGGTGCAGAATCCTTCGGGGGAGGCAGCGGCGTTCGCCGCTCTCTCCCGCGCGAACCCCGAGCGTCCCCTCCTCGCCCTCCTCGCGGGCGACGGCGCGCTTCGCGCCGGAAGGGCGCAGGAGGCGCTCGACTGGTTCGCCCGCGCCGCCGAGCTTCCGCCCGAATTGCAGGCCGGATCCCTGTTCCGTCAGGGTCAGGCGGAGGATCTGCTCGGCCACAGATCGCGAGCGTTGGAGCTCTACAAGCGTATCGCCGCCACCAAGGGTTTCGTCGCCAAGGACGCCGCGCTCTACTATCAGCAGACGCCCTACCGGCTCGACCCGTGAAGCGAACCTCCATCGCCGCTGCGATCGCATTCCTGGCGGTCGCCATCGCGGTCGGCTCCTTGGTCGTGAAGAGCTGCGCGCACCGGAGGGCCAACCCCCTCGCCGGCCATCCCGTGGGCTCCGGCCGGCCGCCCGACGGCGCGGTCCTCGCACGATTACGGGGGATCCCTCTTTATCGCACGTTGATCGGTGCGGGTGCGCTGCGCTCGGGTGCGGTCGAGGCCGACGGGACGCTCCACGTCGAGGTCGACCCCCGCGCCCTCTTCGAGCCGCGACTCGCCGCTGCCGGCTTGACGGGCGCGTCCGACCTCCTGCCGGCTTCCGCCAGGGGGACGATCGTCACGCAGAAGCCAGCGGGGGGGATGCCGGCGCTTGCATTCCGCGAAACGTGGAGCTTCGACGGGCCCGCCGCCATATTCGACCTTCTCGATCGAAGCTCCACGGGCAAACCGGCGACGCTCGCTTGGGATGCGATTCCCGGTGCGCCGACGGCCGTCGCGTCCTTGCGCTTGACGCCCGCGCGTCTGGCCGATCCGTCGTTGGGTGGGGCGGTTTTCGCGTCCTGGCGTGATCGTGCGACTTTCGCGGAGAAACTTCTGGGACGCCCGTTGCGCGCCGAGATGGCCGAGGATCTGGCCGGACCTGCGGTCTTCGCGCTCTACGAGACCGGCGACGCCGCCGAGGCCGAGGCGGTCGTTGCAGTCGAATTGCTGCGCTCCGACCGACTTGCGGGCCTGCTCGACACGCTCTTCGGCCTCGGCGCCTTGACCGAGCGCGTCACGGTCCGTCGGTATCGCGGCGTCCCCACGGGATCGTTCCGCTCGGAATCCGGTGGGCCCGGCGTGGCGCTCGCGGTGGACGGCCCGCTCCTCATCGCGGCGACCTCGCGCTCCCGCCTCGAATCTGCGATCGACGTGAGGCGCCGGGTTCCGCATCCCCGACCGATCCTCGCCGCCGCAGCGGACCCCGCTGCGAGCTGGAGCGCCGTTTCGGAATCCGCGTTCGTGGCGCACGGCTGGGCGCGACTGGCGCGTTCGGCGGACGAGCCGAAAGTAGGACGCACCATGACCGCCGCCGCGCTCCGGCCGGAGGGAGCCACGGGCTGGCGTCTCGAAGGACAGGGCGCCGGTCCCGCCATCAGCGCGGATCCGGTCGTTCCTTTCCTTCGGAGTGTATGGGGTGGGCGTCAGCGCGGCGGTGATTGACGCGTCTTTGCGGCGTGGTCCAAAACCTTCAGCACGTACCACTCCGTCTCCGCGTACGGAGGAAGGCCGTGATGGCGATCGACCGCCCCCTCGCCGGCGTTGTACCCCGCGAGGGCGAGATCGACCCGTCCGCCGAAGCGGTCGAGAAGCCATCGCAGATACCGCGCCCCGCCTTCGATGTTCTGGGTCACGTCGAAGACGTTTTTCACGCCGAATCGTTTCACCGTCGGGGGCATCAATTGGAGGATGCCGCAGGCCCCGCGCGGCGACACGGCATACGGATTGAAATTGGATTCGATCTTGGCGACCGCCGCGAGCAGGGCCCGCTCGATCGAATTGCGGTCGGCCGCCGCGGCGATCGCGTCCGCGTACCGGCCGGCGGCAACGCGCCACGTCTCGTTCGCCCGCAAACCGTCGACAAGAGCGGCGGCGTCGATCGCCGGGCTTTCGTTCTCGACGGGCGGAGGATCTCCTGCATCGATCGCGCGCTCGATCGCCATGATCGAGCCCACGGGAACGCCGAGCTCGCCGCCGTCCTCGAGCGTGAGGCGCGCCAGCCCATCGGCGAATTCAAAGCCGCTCACCCGGATGCCTCGACCGTCCTCGAAGACGATGAGGTCCGTCGCGGAAGCGGCGGACGCTCCGAGGCAGGCGGCGAGGAACACCGGGACGATGACGCGCATGGCTTCCATCTATACGGGGGATTCCCGCTGCCGTCAACGGCGCCTGAACGCCCGCTCGATCTCCTCCAGGGTCAGCCTGAAGATAATGGGCCGGCCGTGGGGGCAGGTCGTCGGGTTTTCCGTGAGAAACAGGTCGTCCAGGAGCCGCTGCATCCCCTCGTGTGCCAGCGGGTAGTTGACCTTGATCGCCGCTTGACAGGCAGCACTGGTGACGAGCCGGCGGCGCAAGTCGTCGGCGCCCGTCGCCGCGCTTCGTGTTCGCGCGGCTTCCCCCAGGAGCTCACGGAGAAGCCGATCGGGGGCAACGTCCTTGGCGAATGCCGGTACGCCGTCCAGCTTCACCGCATTGCCGCCGAACGGCTCGAGGAGAAAGCCGAGACGCGCGAACTCCTCCGCCTCCGATGCGAAAACCAACGCCTCGTCGGCCGCGAGCTCGATCGTCCTGGGGAAGAGGAGGCGCTGGACGTGGACCTCGCCGCGCTCCGCCTCCTCGAGGAAGCGCTCGAACAGGACGCGTTCGTGAGCCACGTGCTGATCGACGAGCAACAGCCCTTCCTTGTCCTGCGCGACGATGTAGGAGTCCTTGTATTGCGCCAGCGGAACCGCCCGGCGGCCGGCATCGACGGCGGCGCTTCCCTCCTCGAGCAAGCTCGGTGCCGCGTCGAAGCCTTGCGGCGCGTACGCGCGTCGGGGTGATTCCGCAACGTGAGCGTAACGGGCAAGCGCTGCAGCGACCGACGCGAGGGGCGCGTGGGGCGTCGTGCCGGGACGAAGGTCGCGGAGGCGCGGCACCGCGATGTCGTGCGAGAGGGCCGAGGCGACGGCGGCGCGTACCGCGTCGTGCACCTCGGACGAGCGGTCGAAACGCACCTCGGTTTTCTGGGGGTGGACGTTGACGTCGACCCGCGAGGGGTCGATGTCCAGGAACAGGATGACCGCCGGGTAGAGGCCACGAGCCAGCGTATCGCCGTACGCCGCCGCGATCGCATGCGCCAACACCCGGTCTCGCACGAGGCGGCCGTTGACGAATACGTGCTGCACGTCGCGTCGCGCCGACGCGTCGACCGGGCGTGCGGCAAAGCCGCTCGCGCCGATCCCCGCCCGTTCCATGGAGAAAGGCACCATCTTCTCCGCGAGCGCGCGCCCGTGAACTTGAGCGATGCGCTCCGATCGATCGGACGCCTTCGGCGCGTCGATCAACCGCCTTCCGTCGTGATCGAGCAGGAACCGAACCGATGGATGCGCGAGCGCATACTGGGCGACGGTCCGGACGGTGTGCGCCAGCTCCGTCGGAGCCGCCCGGAGGAATTTCCGCCGTGCGGGAACGTTGAAGAAGATTCCACCCACCTCCGCCGTCGTGCCCCGTCGTCGTTCGACCTCGCGCACGCCGACGATCCGCCCCGCCCGGACTTCGATCTCCGTCCCGAAGTCGTCGCGCGCGGCCGTGCGGAGAAGAAAGCGCGAAACCGCCGCGATGCTCGGGACCGCTTCTCCGCGAAACCCCAGCGTTGCGATCGCCGTGAGGTCCTCGAAGCTTGAGAGCTTGCTCGTCGCGTGCCGCTCCAGAGCCAGGAGCGCATCGTCGCGCTCCATCCCCTCGCCATCGTCCGCGACCACGATCCGCCGCCGGCCCCCGTCCTCGACCCGCACTTCGATCGATGAAGCCCCGGCGTCCAGGCTGTTCTCGACGAGCTCCTTGACGACGGAGGCGGGCCGCTCGACGACTTCTCCAGCCGCAATGCGATTGACGAGATGATCGTTGAGGACGCGGATCCGACCCACGAGAGCCTCCGCTCGGGTCGGGCGGCCCGTCGATTCCGGGGCCGCCCGAAGCGCGCCATTCTTGCACGGGCGTCCCCGGCGAGCGCCACCGCGGCGCGACGCGCGAAGGACGTCGTGAAATCACCACGGAACCGATCGACTTTTATCGGCTATCGCGACCGCGGGTAATCGAGCCGGTTTGCGCATGCATTTCGGTTCGCGGCTCCTACGCCGCGCTCGGACGGCTCGCACCGCGGACCCGGCACGTTGGTTGCTTTGGTCAGCTGTCGAGGGGTTCCTCAGGAGAACGCGATGATCTTCCCTTTGATGCAAAAAGAGCTCTCGATCGACGATTACGTGGATCGCGATGAGGAATGCAGGTTTTCGGTGTTGTTGGCCGACACCAAGTCGGAGAGCCAGGAAGAGAAGATCTACAACCGGGAGGTGGGCGCGATCGTCGAGCGGGCGCTCGGACGCCTGGACGAGCGCGAGCTCCTCATCATCCGGAACCGTTTCGGCCTTCTCGGCGGACAGGAACAGACGCTCGAGGAGATCGGAAAACGCATGAACCTCAGTCGCGAACGCGTTCGGCAACTCGAGCGCGAAGCGAAGGACAAGCTCCGTGTTTGTCTCGGGCCGCAACGCGGTAACCTCCGCTTTTCACTGGCCTGACCGTGTAATCCCCCCCCCGCGGCTGCCGCCGGCACCCCCCCAATCCCCCGCTTCTGCCGGCGGCGGCCGCCCCTTCTCAGGGCGTCTTCGATCAAAAGAGCATTCCAATCGCGAAGATCAGCGCGCCGGGGCTCTCCTCCGGCCTGCGATCGAGCTTCCATCCGTATTCGACCCGGATCGGCCCGATCGGCGTGTCGAGGCGTAAGCCGGCGCCGGCGGAGGAGCGCAGATCGGTCGGATCGAAGTCGCGGATCGTGGGGTAGACGTTTCCGGCATCGAGGAACAACTCCCCGCGCAAGCCGCGCCAGATCGGGAAGTGCCACTCTTCGTTCAACACGAAAATCGCCTCGCCTCCCGCGTTGAACCCCGACAGGTTGAGGCCGCCGACCGTGTCCGAAGCGAATCCGCGCAGAGTGTTGGACCCTCCGGCGAAGAATCGCTCGGAGAGCGGAACGATCCCCGTGCCGGCGAAGGGCTGCTCCGCGCCGATGCGGAGGAAGAGCGCGAATCGATTGCGGTGCGGGAGCGACACAGTCCACGATCCGCGCAGGAAGAGCTTGGCGAAGGACGCCTCCGAGGCGAGCGGCTTCGCGAAGACGCTGCCCTCGATCGATCCGTAGCCTCCGCGTGTCGGCGCAAACGCGTCGTCTCGCGTGTCCCGCACGAGACCGAGCCCGATATCGCCGAGCCGTAGGCTCGAAAGCTTGTCCTTGAAAATCTTCACCAACGCAGCAGGCGCGTCGGTGACGTCGGAAATGCGCACCTCCTGGATGCTGTAGCGGAGAAAGCGGATCCACCTCGCTTTCGATCTCTGCTCGAGCCGGATCGACAGCGCCCTTCGGGTCGCGGAAAAGGAGTCCTCCGCCGACTTCTCGTAGAGAAGCGACGCGAGAGAGTCGATCGTGTTGCCGAAGACGTGCCGCCGTCGCAGCGTCAGGACCTCTTGATTTTCCTTGCCGCTGACCCGTCCTTGAAGCGCGATCGCGACGTTGCGCCCGCCGAGATTCGCATACCCGAGGAGGAAGCTCGCCCGCGGCCCGTCCACCGAGTCGTACCCCACGCCGAGGCCCAAGGCGAGCGGAGGAGCCTCCTCGACGCGCACCGTGACCGTTTGCCCCGCCGCGTCGCCGGCCGGGATCGGCGCGTAGGTCAGCCTGACTTTCGAGAAGAGTCCGGTTCGATACAGCTGCTGCTGGCTCTTGAGGAGCGATTGATTCGAGAGGAAATCACCCCGGCCGAACGTCAGCGCTTGCGCGATCGTCCGTTTCTTGGTGACGCGGTTGCCCTCGATCGCGATCGCGGCGACGGTCTTGCGATCCCCCGCGACGATGTCGAACGCGACGTCCGCGCGCTCGGCCGAGAGCTGGACCCGGGATTCGACGCTGACGTCGGGGTAGCCGCGAGCGTCGAATCGATCCTTGAGTACCTGCTCGGTTTCCGCGAGTCGGCGGGGCGAGAAGGTGGCGCCCGCCGTGAGCGGCGTGTCGGTGCGGAGCTCTTTGTCCGGAACCGCGGCGACGTCGGTCGCGAACGTGACGTCGCCGACCGTGAAGCGAGGTCCCTCGTGGATCGCCACGTCGACGTCGGCGCTCTCTCCCTTCGCGGAAAGCGCGACTTGCGGCGGCTCGATGCGGACGCGCGTGAACCCTTCCTCGCGGTAGAGAGCGCGCACCGCGGCGAGGTCGGCCGCGAGAACCGAGGGACGCAAGAGCCGCTTGCGCATCGCCTGGCTTTTCAGCGAGGCCATCTGCCTCTCGATCCGCTCGAGCGGAATCGACGCCACGCCGGTGAAGCGCAATGCACGCAACCGTACCGGCTTCCCGCGATCCACGAGAATGCGGATCGCTCGCCCCGACGGCCCGTCGGACGCGCGCCACGTCACGTCGGCTGCGTAGTAGCCGGATTCCTGGAGCTCGTCGATCAGCGCCCGCGTCGCTTCGTCCCAGAACTCCGGGGTGTAGGGCGTTTCACTCCAGAATTCCGTGAGCGCCTTGCGCAGGTTCCGTTTCCCTCGGCCGCCGTCGACGACGAGTTCGACGGTGATGTGGGGCCCTTGCACGACCCGATACACAATCCGGTACTTTTCCGGCGGGCCCGGTTCCGGCACGGCCTCGGCGCGGACCGTCGCTTGGAGGTAGCCCTCCTTCACGAGGGCGGCGCGAATGAGGTCGCCCCCTTGCAGCATGCGCCCTCGTTCGAAGCGGTCGCCGACGCGGATCTTCGCGCGCTTGACCAGTTTGGGCCGCGGGGTTTCGTCGTGGGCCTGCACCTCGACCGAGGCGACGGCGCCGGCCGCCCCGCTTTCCCGGCTCTCGATCGGGGTTCCGCCGAACTGCCGCGCGTACTGCAGCTCTCCGCCGACGCCGGCCTCCGTGTCGCTTTCCGCGATCAGGCGGATGCGCCGCGAAGCGTCCCACGCGACCTGGTAGGTCTGCTTCTGCGCGGTGCCGATGTCCTGCGAGAAGACGATCTTCACGGCGTCGCTCACCTGTTTGCCCACGGTGACCCGCGCCGTCGGGTCCGAAGTCCCCTTGAGGAACAGCGGCGTGATCTCCAGCTGATCGATGCCGAGGGAGTTCTGGATTTGCCTTCCGAACGTCGAGCTCAACAGGCCCGCGAAGTAGTACGCGGCCATGTCGCCCGGAAGCGCGGCGGCCGACGCCGACCCGCTGAGCGAATCGAGCGTCTTTCCGGTCACCAGCAACGAGATGATGTCCTGCGAGGCGAGAGGCGGCGTCGAGGTCAGCTCGTAGTCGAACTTGTCGAGCGTGCCCTCGACGTGCAAACTGATCTCGTACTCCGCGACACGCGTGCGGCCGCGGAAGTCGACGTAGGGGTTGAGGCGCTTGGGGTCGGTCAGATCGATCGTCCCGTAGTCGATGCGGTAGTCCACGTCCCGGTAACGGACGGTGCCGCCGGGGACCATGGAGCATCGCCCCGTCAATTCGGGCCGGGCGAGCTCTCCGCCGATGTGGAGCTGTCCCGATGCCTCGACTTTGGCGACGTCGTTTCTCAGCCAGACGTTCCCCGGAGCCACGACGTCCAGGTCGAGGAACACGTTGCGAGGTAGAGGCGATTCGGATGCGGCGTCGAACTCGCGGTGGACTCCGCCGAACAGACCGATGTCGAGGTCCTTCGTGTACAGGCCGCGCACGACCTCGATGCGCCCCGTGATCGTCGCGCGTTTCGGTGTCCCCTCGACGGCGATGTGACCCTCGTAGGTCCCCTTGAAGCCCTCGGGAAACGTCGCGACGACGTTCGCGCCGGCGAACGTGGCGCGAAAGGACGCCGGGAGGACGCCGTTGAACTCGATCTGCCCCGTCGCCTGAACCTCGCCGCCGCCCTGAAACGCGTGGAACGACGACAACGTGAGGGTTTGCTCTTCGAAAAACGCCTCGGCGTCGATCGATTCGAGGGTCTGTGGGTAGCCGATCAGACGCAATCGCCCTCCCCGCACCGAGACCTTCCCCGAAAGGTCGGGCCGTTCTAGTGTCCCTCCGAGGGTCGCGTCGACCGTGACCGGACCTCCGCCCCGGACCTCGGACCAAAAGGACGAGACGATGGCGAGATCGACGGTCCCCCGGAGGTATCCCGTCACGGCTCCTCCCTCGATCGATCCCTCGGCCGCCACTTCGACGCCGGCGGAATCGCCTGTGAAGCGCGTCGGGCCGAGCACGAACTGTCCGCTCTCGAGACGCAGCGGGAACGGCTCGGCGGCGCGCAGCACGCTCGGCCCGATCCGGACCGCGACCTCGTCGAACGCGCCGTCGATCTCCATCGCGCGAGGCTCGGTGAGATCGCCCTCGGCCTGGATCTGGCCCTTCAATCGGAGATCGGCGCTCTCGCCGAAGACGCCTCCCGCGCCGGCGAGGAGATCCTCGAAGTAGAGGACCGCCGACAAGGGGAGCCTGGGCGTGAAGCCGAAGAACCCGTCGAACGTCCACGCCGGGTCGGGGAGCGATTTCACCGTCAGCTCGAGACCGCGGGGCACGATCGTCGCCGTCCCGTCGAAATCCCCGAGCCGGATCTCGCGCAGACCGTTGGCGCCGGCATCGATCAGGAGGTCGCTCGCGACGACGCGGAGGAGGCCCGACGGGCCTTCACGATCGACGGTCACCGACCCTTGCGTCGTGATCGTCCCCTTCGCCGTGAGACCGGCTTCGGCCAGCGTGCGGTTGAATGTGAGGTCGATGGTGGCGGAGCTCAGCTCCACCTCCGCTTGTGACTTGTCGAGATCGTAGGTCAACCGCGCGTGGGCTTCGAGCCCACGACCCCGCGCGACGAGCCCGTCGAGAATGACCTGACTCCCTTCGACGCGGACCGGCGCATCGATCGCGTCGACGATCTCGCGACCCACCACGACGTTGCGCGCGGTGACGTTGCCCTGCGCCGCGAACGCCCCCGCATCGCGCGAGCCAACCAGCGTGAGGTCGACGAGGCCGGTCACCGCAGGTCCGACGCCGGCATGTGCCAAGACCGTGGCGATGGCGACGCCCCGTGCGGTGAGATCGACCTCGTCCAAGGCGCCGGTGGCTCCGTCAAAGCGCGCGCTCCCCGCCAAGGATTGCCCGCCGCCCGAGAGGTCGACGCGGCGGATCTCGACGGCGTTGTCTGCGACCGTCAGATCGAGAACCGCTGCGGCGAACGGCTCACCCGCGTAGGACCCCTCCGTGAGGTCGAGTCCGAAGTCAAAGCGCGTGGCCCGCCCGGTCGTCACCCCGGCCCGCACGCTCCCGGCCCCTTCCACCGGTAGCACGGCGAACCGGTTGCGGGAGACGCCGAACGCGTCGAGGAACTTGAGCGACGCGAGCTGCGTGGCCCGGGCGGCGCGCGTCGTCCCCGAGAGGGCGAGTCGCGTCTCGCGGGGAACCGTTCCCAGGTCGGATTCGAAGCTCAGACCCAGCGAGGCTTCCGCCAAAGAGAGCTGCTCGGCGTCCACACGCACGCGACCGGACTCGAACGTCAACCGTCCATGCCCCGCTGCGGGGATCCGACCGCCCGCGCCGGTTGGAGCGCGCACCGCGTCGAAGGTCCCGCCGCCGTGCCACGTCGCCAGCCTCCCCGGATCGCCCACGATGTTGAACGTCACGTCGGCCGCGCTCGCGATGGGGAGATCCCTGCCGGCCAGGCGAATCAGGCGGGAAAGATCGGCGCCTTTCCCCGCCAGATCCGTCGTGAGCGTGAGCGAAGGGCCGAAGTTGAGCCCGACGGTGCCCGTGAACGTCCCGCCATAGGCGCGCGCATCGACGTTGGCGACGTCGAGCTGCCCGGGGCGGACCGTCAGGTCCGCGCGCGCCGTGTCGGTCTCGATCGGTCCGATGCGAAAGGCGGTCGTCGACGCCTGCATCGTGACTCGGATCGGCACACCCCCGGTGTAGACGATCTGGACGGGTCCGACCGCGTGCCCCGCGAGCGGGAGCTCGCCGACGACATACGGGGAGAGCGCGGCGAGATCGGCGTCCAGCCGGCCCTGCGCCGTGAACGACACGCCCACCCCCCAAGTGACGTTGCCTGCCAGCTCGCCGGAAGCGCCCGGCCCTTCCCCGGTCGCGCCGAAAATCTCTAGACGACCCCCGCCCAGGCGCAACCCTCCGCGAACGGTCGCCGGCCAGGGGCGATCGAAGAGCGGCGCTTCGACCGTCGCGTTCGCATGCACCTCCCCGATGAGCAAGTGTCGCGAGCTCGACCAGTCGCCGCGAAAATCCAGCGAGCGCGCCTGGACGCGCACGCGCTGCCGCCCGTCGACGTACTCGGCGGTCGCGTCGTCGACGACGAGCCGGTCGATCTGGACCGCAACCGGCTCTCCGCCCTTCTTGACCTTCGGCACGAAGGCATCGATCCACTCGCGAGAGCACGAGAAGGTCGCCCCGTGCGCCACCACGTCCGTCAGATGAACGTCGCCGCCCGCGATCCCGGTCAATCCCGACCACGCGAGCTTGACGCGCGCCTCGCCGATCGTGGCCGTGAGCGGAGCCGCTCCCCCGGCGGGGATCGAGATCGCAACGTCGCCCACGGTCGCGGCGAGGGTGGTCCAATCGACGTCGATGCGTCCGATCCGGACCGTGCCGCCGAGGGCCTCCGCCAGGCCCGTCTCCAAACGGCGCTGCAGCCAAGAGGTGGAGCGCGCCGGTGGCGGCGTCTGCGCGAGTGCTCCGCCCGTGGCCAGCGCGAAGGCGAACACGGAAGCCAGCGCGATGCGGCGCCTCACGGTGCCCCCGACGCGTCCCGCAGTACGAAGCATTTCAAGTACCGGCCTTCGGGAAACCCGAGCCGGACGGGATGGTCTGCCGCCTGTCCCCGCCGCTCGACGACGATCGCGTCCCGGCCGGCATCCGCGGCGGCCTCGCGTAAGAGGCCTTCGAACGACGGCTCGTCGAGGTTGTACGAGCACGACGACGTGACGAGCACACCGCCGGGTGCGAGGAGCCGAAGCGCGCGCACGTTGATTTCTTTGTACCCCCGGCGGGCGGCGGGAACGTCGCCGCGGCTCTTCGCGAACGCCGGGGGGTCGAGCATCACGAGATCGAACCGTTCACCCCGCCGCTCCCGAGCGCGCAGGTCCTCGAAGGCGTTCGCTTCGACGAACGTCAGGTTTGTCGCGCCGTTCCTCGTGGCGTTGGCCCGTCCGCGGGCTAGGGCTTCCGCCGAGGCGTCGACGACGACGACCTCCGTCGCCCGTCGCGCGGCGTGGAGCGCGAACGCAGCGTGATACGAAAACACGTCGAGTACGCGGCCGTGGCCGTACGCGCCGCAAGCGACGCGGTTTTCCCGTTGATCCAGGAATGCGCCCGTCTTTTGTCCGCGCCACGGATCGGCGGCGTAGGACACGCCTCCCTCGTCGACGACGACCTCCTCCGGTGTGGTTCCCGACAGCTGCCGGACCTCGCGGTCGAGCCCTTCGAGCGTTCGCACGGAGGGGTCGTTCCTGGCGAGCACCGACTCGATGGCGACGCGTTCGCGCAGCCTGGCTACGACGTGATCGACGACACGCTCGGCGCCCGCCGTCAGCATCTGAACCACCAGGTGGGTTCCGTAGAGATCCGCGACGAGCCCGGGTAGATCGTCCCCTTCACCGAAGACCAGACGTCGGGCGGACCATCGCGCCAGCTCCGCGCCGCGCCGCGCGAGCGCCTCGTCGACGCGGGCCGCCCAAAACGCCCCATCGGGGACGGTATCCGTGCGAGAAACCATCCGCAGCGCGATCTTCGAGCGGGCCGACCAGAACGCGACGCCTAGAACCTCGCCTGCGTTGTCGCGGACGCGCACGAGGTCCCCGTGCGCTGCGCCGTTCGACGCGGCCACGTCGTCGCCGAAGACCCAGGGGTGAAGCGCTGCGATGCGCCGCTTGGCGCGAAGCCGGACCGTGACGTCGGGGAGCTGCCCGGGGAGCGACATCTCAGCGCGGAAGGAGCGTCCTCACGACGCCCTACTCGTCCGAGTCGTCGCCGTCCACGACGAGCGGGTCGTCGTCGAGAACCTCGTCTTCCACCTCCGGCTCGGTCTCCTCGTCCACGGGCGCCACGTCCTCGGGCTCGTCCGTCGGCTCTTCGTCGTCGCCGACGTGGAACGGGAATTGCGGAAGCAGCCCCTTCTCCTCGAGCTCCTGGCAGCGCACGCAATGCCGGGCCCAGGGCTGAACCTCGAGGCGCTTCAGGGCGACGTCCTCGCCGCACTGCTGGCAGTACCCGTATTCGCCGCGGTCGATCCGGTTCAACGCCTCTTCGACGAGCAGGAGGTGCTTGCGGTCGAGCTCGGTGAGCGAAAGCAGGAACTCGCGCGCGTAGGAGTTCACCGCGTAGTCGACGTAGTCCTCGGTCCCGTTGTCGAGCTCCGCTTGGGAGTCGCCCTTGCTGATCGCGTAGGCGCGCATCAGGTCTTGGCGCTTCTTCAGGAGCAACTCGCGAAAGTGAGCGCGCTCCTTGCGCCGCGCGGCGATCGACGCGGGCTTCGGCACGCGCCGCTTCGGAGCCTTGGGTTTGGCGAGCGCCGGCGGCGCCTTGAGAACGGCCTTCGCCGCGCGCACGTCTTTTGGCGGCTTGCGGGAGAGCTTGCCGGGTCCCTTGGCGCCCGGCTTCACGGCCGGCTTGGCAGGTGTGGGCTTCTTCGCGACGGGCCTTGCGGCGGGCGTTTTTTTCTTCGTGGCGGCGGCCTTGGCGGGCCTCTTGGCCACGCGCTTCGCGAGCTTTCCGGCGGGCGTCTTGGCCTTCGACGACTTCGCTTTCATCGGGAACCCTATGTCGTGCGGGCGCGATTCACGCTCGCGAAAGCGCGGCACTATACCGTCCTGCCCTCGGAGCGTCAAGGATCGTGAGGCGCCTCGATTCATGGCAAATCACGGCCTATTCGTGCGATTCTTCGTCGTCTCCGCCTTCGGCCACCGTTTCTCCTTTACCGTGCAAAGGGGCGCCTTCATGAACGTGTTGGTGACTGGAACCGACGGGTACCTCGGCTCTCTGCTCGCACCGGTTCTGATGGGGCAGGGCTTCGACGTCACGGGTGTCGACACCGGCTACCACAGGGCGGGCTGGCTCTACAACCCCGCCGGCATGACGGTGAAGACGCTGAACAAGGACTTGCGCGAGATCGTGTCCGACGACCTCAAGGGGATCGAGGCGGTCGTCCACATGGCCGAGCTCTCGAACGACCCGGCGGGCGACCTGGCCCCCCACATCACCTACGCGATCAACCACCGAGGGTCGGTGCGGCTGGCCGAGATCGCGAAGGCGGCGGGGGTCCGCCGCTTCATCTACATGTCGTCGTGCAGCGTGTACGGGGTGGGGACGGACGACTACGTCGACGAGAACACGCCGACGAGCCCGCAGACGGCGTACGCGATCTGCAAGACCTTCGTCGAGCGCGACGTCCGGACGCTCGCCAACGACGCCTTCTCGCCGACGTTTTTTCGCAATGCAACCGCGTTCGGCGCCTCGCCGCGCATGCGCTTCGACATCGTGCTGAACAATCTATGCGGCCTGGCCTTCACGACCCGCGAAATCAAGATGACGAGCGATGGGTCGCCCTGGCGGCCGTTGGTGCACGGCCTCGACATCTGCCGGGCGATCGCCGCCTCCCTGAACGCCCCCCGGGAAAACGTCCACAACGAGATCATGAACGTCGGCGACACGGCGCAGAACTACCGCGTGCGGGAAATCGCGGAGATCGTGGGCGAGGTGTTCCCCGGCTGCGCCGTGTCGTTCGGCGCCGTCGGCTCGGACAACCGCAGCTACCGAGTGTCCTTCGAGAAGATCCACAAGCACCTTCCGAGCTTCCGCTGCGCCTGGGACGCGCGACGCGGCGCACGGCAGCTGTTGGAATTGTTCAAGAGAATCAACTTCACCGCCGAGATGTTCCAGCATCGGGGATTCACCCGATTGAAGCAGCTCGAGTACCTGTTGAAGACCGGCCAGATCGATTCGAACTTCTTCTGGACGAAGACCGATTTCCTCGACTGAAAGCCGAGAAAGCGGCGCGCTCTTGCCTTCCGGGTCTCCCCGGGACTACGTTTTGTCCGCACACGAGGCGTGAGGGTAAAGCCAAGCGATGATATTCACCGAGACGAAGCTCAAGGGCGCCTACCTCATCGACCTCGAACGCCGGGAGGACTCGCGCGGGTTCTTCGCGCGATCGTTTTGCCAGAACGAGTTCGAGGCGCACGGCCTGAAGCCGATCATCGCGCAGTCGAACCTGGCCTTCAACCACCTCAAGGGGACGCTGCGCGGGATGCACTTCCAGTTTCCCCCCTCCGCCGAAACGAAGCTCGTTCGCGCGACGCGGGGCGCGATTCTCGACATCATCGTCGACCTCCGCCCGGAGAGCGCGACCTACCTGCGGCACATCGCGGTGACGCTCGACGAAGACAATCACCGCGCTCTCTACGTCCCCGAGCGCTTCGCGCACGGGTATCAAGTTCTCGCGGACCGCACCGAGACGAGCTACCAGGTCGGCGCGTTCTATGCTCCGTCCTGCGAAAGCGGCTTGCGCCACGACGACCCGAGGCTCCGGCTCACGTGGCCGCTGCCCGTCTCGGTCATCTCCGACAAGGACCAGGTATTCAAGCTCTTGGACGAGGTCGAGCCGGAGCTCAAGCGCCGCATGAGCGCCTAGACCGCCAAGCTCGCGTTACAACGAGGAACCGCGGATGATCATCGTCGACAACGCGCTGCGGGCCCGTGAGGAGCAAGGGAAACCGATTCGCGTCGGCATGCTCGGCGCCGGGTTCATGGGACAGGGGCTCGCGAATCAGATCGTCAACAGCGTCCCCGGCATGCACCTCGACGCCGTATACAGCCGCAAGCCGGAGAAGGGCCGCCACGTCTTCAACTACGCGGGCCGCGAAGGCGTCGTCGTCGCGACCACGCAGGCGCAATGCGAAGACGCTCTCCGTGCGGGGAAGCCGGTGGTGACCGAAGACGCCTTCCTGCTCGCGCGCTCTCCCAGCCTCGATGTCCTCGTGGACGTCACCGGCAGCGTCGAGTTCGGAGCGAACGTCTTCATGGAAGCGTTCCGCCACCGCAAGGACGTCGTCCTGATGAACGCCGAGCTCGACGCGACGATCGGGCCGATCATGCAGGTGCATGCGAAAAAACAAGGCGTGATCATGTCGGCCTGCGACGGGGACGAGCCCGGAGTTCAGATGAACCTCTGCCGCTGGGTCAAGGGCCTGGGGTTGATCCCGCGCGTCATGGGGAACATCAAGGGTCTCCAAGATCCCTACCGCAACCCGACGACCCAAGCCGGGTTCGCGGAGAAGTGGAGACAGAATCCCGCGATGGTCACGAGCTTCGCCGACGGCTCGAAGATCAGCTTCGAGCAGGCGATCGTGGCGAACGCCACGGGGTTTTCCGTCCAGTCCCGGGGGATGTCGCGGGGCCGGGAATATCGCGGTGACGTCATGAAGATCGGGGAGCTCTACGACATCGACGCGTTGCGGCGCCTAGGCGGCGTCGTCGACTACGTCGTGGGCACCCCGCTGACCAAGGTCTACTGCCTGGCCGAGCATCCCGATCCCAAGCAGCAGCACTACCTGAGCCTCTACAAGATGGGCGACGGGCCCCTCTACCCGTTCTTCATCCCCTACCACCTCGTTCACTTCGAGGCGCCCTCGGCGATCGCCCGCGTCGTTTTGTTCCGCGATCCCGTCGCGGAGCCTTTGGGCGGTCCGGTGGTCGAGGTCTGCGCCGTGGCGAAGACCAGCCTCACGGCCGGTCAGGTTCTCGACGATTACGGCATGTACATGACCTACGGAGAGGCGGTCAACGTCGAGGAGATGAGCGCCAACCGCTATCTCCCCGAGGGCCTCGTCGAAGGCTGCAAGCTCACGCGAGACATCGCGAAAGACGCCGTCATCACATACGACGACGTCGAGCTCCCCGCGAACCGGCTCGCCGACCGGCTGCGTGCCGAGCAGTACGTCCACTTTCGACGCGAGTCGTGGCTGTCCGATCGGCTCAAGGTGGGAGGTCGAACGTGAAGGTCGTGCTGTTTTGCGGGGGCTTCGGTATGCGCATGCGCGAGTTCTCCGAAGCCATCCCCAAGCCGATGGTCCCGATCGGCTACCGCCCCATCCTGTGGCACGTGATGAAGTACTACGCCCACTACGGGCACAAGGACTTCATCCTGTGCCTGGGGTACAAGGCCGATGTCATCAAGAACTACTTCCTCGAGTACGACGAGTGCCTGTCCAACGACTTCGTCTTCTCGAAGGGCGGGAAGAGCCTGGAGCTGCTGAGTCGAGACATCGACGACTGGAACATCACGTTCGTCGACACCGGGCTCACGACGAACATCGGCGGGCGCCTCAAGGCCGTGCAGAAACACCTGAAGGGCGAGCCGGTGTTCCTCGCCAACTACACGGACGGACTGTCGGACGTCCATCTGCCCTCCGTCGTCGGCGCCTTCGAGCGGAGCCGGAACGTGGCCTCGTTCGTGAGCGTGAAGCCTCGGGCCAGCTTCCACCTGATCGATACGGACGACGCGGGCGTCGTGAAGAGCATCGAGCACATCGGAAAATCGGGGTCGAGGATCAACGGCGGATTCCTCGCCTTGCGGCCTGAGATCTTCGACTACCTGAACGACGGTGAAGATCTCGTCGAGGAGCCGTTCCGGCGTCTCATCGCGGACGGCAAGCTGATGGCGTACCCGCACGAGGGATTCTGGGCGTGCATGGACACGTTCAAGGAGAGGCAGGAGCTCGAAGACGTCTACGGCCGGGGGAACGCGCCGTGGGCCGTCTGGAATCATCGCGATTGACTCGGCGTCCCCCGAGGCATCGAAGCGCAATTACTTCCTTTTCCTCCGCGGCGGCCTGAACTATGCTCCGCGCGGACGACCGCTGGGAGCTGGTCGCGCATTCCGCGCGATGTTGAAAGGGGGCTCGATGACGATGAGACGAGGGGTGAGGCTCGCGGCGCTCGCGATCGCCGCCGTGACGGTGATCGGGGTCGCGCGAGCCAGCGACAAGGACGACGGTTTCTTCATCTTCTTGGACGCCGCGTACGCTTCGCCGCAGAACACCGACGAGGTTCTGGCGACGACGCAACTGTTCGGGGCGACGCAGTCCGAGTCGACGATTCGAACGGATTTTGGCAACGACTTCGGGGGTCGCCTGGGATTCGGCTACAAGTGGAAGGGTGGCGGGAGCCTCAGCGTCCAGTATTGGAAGTACGACACGGACGAGCGGACCCAAGCCGACGGCCCGGCGGGCGGGTTCATGAATTTCGCGATCGGTCCGGCGTCGACCTACTACGTCGCTGGCTATCCCGTTGGTGCCTACTATTATCGCGGCACGTACGGCTTTCCCGGCTCGCTGGACATCGAGTCGAAGGTCAAGGCCCAAACGCTTGACGTGATCTGGGGCCGCGATCACGACCTCACCGAGAATCTGACGCTCGGGTGGTCGCTCGGCCTCCGTTATGCGAAGTTCGAAGAGACGATCACGGGCACGTACGACTCCTACGAAGCGGCTTCCGCCGGCTACTACTCGTACGATGTTCGCAAGCACAACAAAGGCACGATGGCCGGCTTCAAGGCCGGCCTGCGGGTGACGCGGAACTTCGGCAAGAGCTTCGGCGTATCCTCGGGACTGGGCTTCTCGTTCCTCAAAGGGAAGGTCGAATCCACGTCCAGCCGAGGCTACCCGGTCGGCTCGTTCGGGGACGAGAACGGGCTGGGCGTAACACTGGCATCGTCGCGCGACAAGGACCGCTCAGGTCTGATTCGCGATTTTGACGTTGGATGCTACTGGCGCATCGCCGACGATCACTTCCGCGTGGGGGTCGGATGGGAGCAATCGTCCTGGGACGGCGTTCCCCACGATCTCATACGGAACACCCAAGGCTCCCTGGTCAACGTGCCGGAGCGCAACAACGTCGCGTTCTCGGGCTGGAAGATCGGTCTCTACGGCCGATTCTGACGCGCTCCGCCATACGGCTGTCTCGACAGGCCGGCCCTTCGGGGCCGGCCTTTTTCATCGCGGCTCGATCGCGGCGAGCCGCTCGCGGAGAGCCGGCTGCGACGGATCGATCGACAACGACTTGCGCCAGAACTCGGCGGCCTTGTCGCGGTCCCCGCGATCGAGGTAGAGCTCGCCGAGCCTCGAAAGGACGCGGGGAGAGCTCGGGTCGAGCTCGCGTGCCCGCTCGAAGGAGCGCAGGCTCACATCGCGGCGCCCGAGCTTGAACGCCACTTCGCCGGCGCCGATCGCGGCGTCACGGTGCTTCGGCGCCAGCGCGAGCGTCCGTTGGAACTCGTCGAGGGAGTCCTCGGGCCGGTGGAGGATCAAGAGGACTTTGGCCCGATTGAAGTGGGCGTCCACCGAGGACGGATCTGCGGCGATCGCCTCTTCGAACCGCTTGCGGGCTTCATCGTTCTGGCCGCGCTCGGCGGAGAGAATGCCGAGGTTGTTGAGTGCCTCGACCATCTTCGGCGAGAGCTGAAGCGCCCGGCGCACCTCGCGCTCGGCCCCGACGAGGTCCCGCTTCAGCAGGAGCACCGTGCCCAGGCTGTTGTGGAGCAGCGGGGACTTCGGCGCGTGCCCGAGCCCCTTGCCGTAGAGCGCTTCGGCCTCGTCCAGTCGCCCCTGCCCTTCGAGGAGCAGCCCGAGATTGTTGTACGCTCCGGGGTACCGGGGATCCGCGTCGACGGCACGGCGATACAGCGATTCGGCCTCGCGGGCCTTGCCGCGCTCGCGCTCGATGTTTCCGGCGTAGTTGAGCGCCTCGGCGCTGTTGGGATCGACGCGCATGGCCTCGCGGTACTGGACGAGGGCATCGTCCGTCCGACCCCGGCGCTCAAGGACGTAGCCGAGCCGGGTCCGTGCGCGAGCGTCCGACGGGTTGAGCCGAATCGCCTCGCGAAGGTACCGCTCCGCGGCCGCCGGGTCGCCCCGGATGTCGGACAACATGCCTCGGAGCCCGGGGAGCATTCCCGACCGGGGCTGCGCTCGTTCGATTTCGGCGAGATCGCTCTCCGCCTCCGTAAGCTGCGCCTTCAAGAGATGCGCGTAGGCGAGATTCACGAGCGCCTGGACGCCGCCTCCGGCGGCCTTCGCCCTCTCGAACTCGGCGATCGCTCCGTCGATGTCGTGCTCGGTCATCTTGACGACGCCCTGGTTGATGATCGATGACGGGGAGTCTTGAGTGAAACCGGGCGAAGCTCCGGCCGTTGCGGCGCCCTTTGTCGGGGGCGCGGGCGGGATCTCGCCTTCGGGCGCGCGGCCGACGTAGCCCAGTGATCGGAGCTTCTCGACCAGGTCCGCGTCCTGCGACGACGGCTCGACCTCGACGATCTGCCGGGTCCCGTGCTGGTACGTTGGAATCCTCCGCGCCGGGTGCGCCCGCAAGAACGAGGGTTCCAGCGCGTCTTCGAGTGGCTTTCCGTCCATGTCCTCGGCTACCGGCATCCCGTAGAGCGCGAGGATCGTCGGAGCAATGTCGAGAACCGACGCGTCCGCGACCGTCGCCCCGCGTCGCACGTCGGGGCCGTAGAGGACCAGGATCCCGAACCGGTCATGCCAGTCCGCGGCGGGCCCGTGGCCGACCCGAGGGTCGGTGGTCGGCCGGTTGTCGCCGTGCCTAAAGCCGTGGTCCGAGAGCACGACGACGTTCCATCCGGGGCCGGCGGCCGCGAGGACGCGGCCGAGCATCGCATCCGCCTCGCGATACGCCGCGTCCACGGCGCGCGAAAACGCCGCGGCGCGGCGCGGGTCGGTCCCCGCCGGCGCCGGCGGGTGAAAGGCCATGAAAAGGTGGGCGATCGTGTCGGTGGACTCGTTGTAGATCGCGTGAAAGCCCGATCGTCGCCGGCGGATCAGGTCGGTGCCGATGGCCTCGTACGTTCGTGTGGACGCGATGGCGGTCTTGAGCGATTGCAAGCGCTCGAGATCGTCCGCGTCCTGCGCGCCGAGTGCATGAATGTCGACGAAGGGCGCGAGATCGGCGTCGGATACCGCCCCGGGGAGAACGATCTTGGGACGGATCTCTTCGAAGAGAGCCTCCGGCCAGCTCTTGCCGTGGCTCTCCCCCGCGCCGCCGGCGGCATCGCTGCGGATGACGTCCTTGAAGAGCTGATACGCCACCCGGTCGGTCACCATGAAACCGTCGACGGGTTCCGCCGGCCACGTCGCCCACCACGCGGTGACCGCGACAGGCACGCCGCCGTCGCTGAGGATGTTCCACAGCGCCGGGGTCCGGCGCAGCGTGCTCGTCACGGGGACGAGATCTCCTTTCGAGCTCCGCGCGAGGAAGTCCACGATGCCGTGCTTGGCCGGCCCCATTCCGGTCGCGATCGAGGTCCAGATCACCGGCGAGAGCATCGGGACGATGCTGCGGAGTCGCGCGCGCGTGCCCTCCCTCACCAGGCGCCCGAGTTGCGGCATTGCTCCGCGGGCGATGAGGGGATCGACGATGTCCCAATCGGCGCCGTCGAAGCCGATGACGAGCAGGTTGCGGGCGCCAACCGATGCGGTCTCGGCGGGGCCGGCCGCTCCGGAAACCCCGGCCAGGTCGTCCAGCTTTTCGAGTGCGAGGCCCCCGACCGCGAGCGCTGAATCGAGGCGCTCCCGAACCTGGCTGCGAAAGGCATCCGATCCGGGGGGCGGGCCCGCCGGATCGTTCGCGATCGACGTGAGGGCGCCGCGAAGCGCGGGTTCGACGATCGCGGTGTCGAGCGCGCGCCCGGCCGACGCGCGATGGACATCCAGCAGGCGCTCCTCCTGAACCCGGCACCGCACGCGCGCACGGAACTCGAGCTTGGCGCCCTCGCGGGACGTCCATGGCACCCCGTTCGGGAATTCGGCCGAGAAGCTCGACGTTGGATAGCGGAAGAGACGGTGGAACCCGGGGACGACGAGGTGGCGTCCGGGGGCGAGAACGACCGCTTCGGACTTCAACCAGAGGCCGTCACGAACGCAATAGCCGCCGCGCCCATCGACGTTGCGGATGCTGACGAGCAGCCCGAGCGCAAGAGCCGCGAAGGTCGCGAGCGCGATTCCCGTTCGACGACCGACCGTCAACCCTGCCTCCTCGTCCGCAAGCGCTCGTTACGGCAAACGACCCGGAGCGCGACGATCGCGTTTCGAATCGCGCGGAGGCTAGCACGCCTGACGCCGGTCGCGTCGTAGAGTACCGGCGACCCTTTCGATTCTGAATTCCCGTGCGGCCAGGGTTTTCCCCGATGGACAACGTTCCCCACAGACTTCATATTGAAGCGGGTGAGCAGACCGGCTAGGAGAGAGCACGCGAGGCGATCAACGATGAACCGCCATAGACTGCTAGATACCTTTCTCGGTTCGGCGTTTCTCGCCGCAGCGTTGCTCACCGCTCCGCACGCGGTCGCCGCGAGCTCTTGGGACTTCCAGCTCGACATCACCGCCCGATATGACGACAACATCACGGAGTTGTCCGACACCGACCGGGATCGCGTGGGGCAGCCCGCCTATGCCGACCGGTTCCGCATCGAGACGCCCGATGATTTCATCGTGTCCCCCGCAGGCCGAGTGGAATGGTCGAGACGTTCTGTCGCGGATCGCGAAAGCTCCGTGCGCATCACGGCGGCGGTCAATCACTACGTGCGAAACTCGGTCAAGAGCTATGAAACCTACGGCGTGCGCTTTTCGCAGGATCTCGTTCCCAGACGCCGGTTTGGGACGACTCTGATCCTTCGTGCCGGACTGACGCCCAGTTACTACTTGAGGGAACTGACCGTTCCGGAAGCATCGCGCCTCGCGGGGGTGACGGTCCGCGACAGTGCCCAGTACTCCTCGACGGCGTACTCGCTGGGGCTCCGGCAAGTCCTCGTCCCGAAGCTCCTCGATCTCACCCTCTCCGCGGGCAGGGAACCGCGCGATTACGACGATCCGTTCAACGAGCGGGATGGCGATCTGACGGGGATTTTGGCGGAGCTGTCGTGGACACCGCTCGCCAGCCGCCGGTTGGAGTTGCAAGGAGGCTACCGGTACGAATCCTACGACGCGAGGGGCGACAATGCCGCCACGCTGGCTCTCGAACCGGACATTTCGAGCGACCGCTCGACGGCAAGCCTCGGCGCGTCCTTCCACTGGGGGAGCAAGAAGCGCCGAGGCGAGATCGGACTGTCGCTCGAACGCGAGACCCGTGACTTCTTGTCCGACACCCCGGCGGACGTTTATCACTTCGGCCGGAAGGACACCCGCTCGCAGGCCGTCCTCACCGTGCGCCAGGGCTTGGGAGCCGACCTCTGGGTGAATGCAGGGCTGAGCCGTGAAACGAACGACTCGCGGCTCGGCCCTTCCGCCCCCAGCACGCCTGGGGACGACGTGACCGACTACACCCACCAGGTCGTGTCGGCGTCGCTGAGCTGGAGATTCTGATCGTACCCGGTGTCGTTCCCGCGCTGCTTGCGAGCGGACTCGGAGCCTACGGAGTCTGGGAACGGGTCCGCCACGACCGCGCGCTCTCCCGGATCCCGATCCGGATTCATGTCAACGGGACACGAGGAAAATCTTCGGTGACCCGGCTCATCGCCGCGGGGCTACGCGCGGGGGGACACAGGACCTTCGCGAAGACCACCGGCACGATGGCGCGGATGATCGGTCCCGACGGGTCGGAAACGGACGTATACCGGGTCGGCGCCAACATCATCGAGCAGATCCGCATCGTGCGCCGGGCGGTCCAGGCCAACGCCGACACGCTCGTCATCGAGTGCATGGCGGTGACACCGGAGCTGCAGCGGGCGTGCGAGACGCGTCTCATCCGAAGCACCGTTGGGGTCATCACCAACGTCCGCGCCGATCATCTCGACGTGATGGGCCCCACGGTGGCCGACGCAGCCCGTGCGATTTCGGGCACGATCCCGTCTCACGGCCACGCGTTCACGGCCGAGCGGGAGCACGAGGCGATCCTCCGGAAGACCGCGGCGGACCGGGGAACCACTCTCCACGTCGTGGAGCCCGGCGGCGTCTCGCAGGCGGAGCTCGCGGGGTTCCCCTACCTCGAGCACGCGGACAACGTCGCGCTCGCACTCGCGGTCTGCCGGCATCTTGGCGAGGATCGCGCACGGGCGCTCGCCGGCATGCACGCCGCCGCGCCCGACCCCGGCGTTCTGTGCCGGTACACGGTGCAGGCTCTCGGGAAAACGGTGACCTTCATCAACGCCTTCGCGGCGAACGATCCCGATTCGACGTTGCTGATCTGGCGACGGTTCGGACTCGACCGCCCCTTGGACGCCGGCGTACGCGTCGTTCTCGCGAATTGCCGGAAGGACCGTGTCCACCGGTCGACGCAGCTTCTCGACTTGGTGGCCGGGCCGATGTGGGCCGAGCACGTCATCCTCACGGGCGAAGGGACGGGCGCGATCGCGCACCACGCTTTCCTGAGGGGCATCCCACGGGGCCGGCTGGAGAACCTCGGCGGCCTCGATGCGCCGGAAATCTTCAATCGCCTGATGATGCTCGCGGAAAACCGGTCGGTCATCATGGGGATCGGCAACGTCGTCGGGCTCGGCGAGGAGATCGTCGGCCAGTTCAGGAGCCGGGCGGTGCCGCATGGTTGAGCAGGCGATCGGTCTCGGCCTCGTGATCAGCCTCATCTTCTCGGAAACGCTGGGACTCGCGGCCGGGGGCATGGTGGTGCCGGGATACATCGCGCTGAGCCTGCACGAGCCGACGCGGATCGCGGGAACGCTGGTGACGTCCCTGTGCACGCTCGCGGTCATCGAGCTCATGTCGCGGTTCACTCTGATCTACGGCCGGAGGCGGATCGTCGTGGCCGTGCTCGTAGGGTTTTGCTTCGGCGCGTTGTCCCGCTACGTACCCGTGTTTCAAATGGCCGAAACCTCGCTCGATCTGCGGGCGATCGGCTACGTCATTCCAGGCCTTCTCGCCAACTGGATGCAGCGGCAGGGAATCGTCCAGACTCTCTGCGTCATGTCGACGACGGCGATTATCGTGAGGCTCATGCTGATGCTAATGGGCGGAGGTGTGCCGCTCACATGAGCGACACACGCGCTTCCACGACGGCGCTGGTCGGGCTCGCCGGACTGGCCGTTGCCTTGTACGCCGCAACGGAAGGTTCCCTGTCTCCCATCCCGGCCCGCGCCTTCGAGCGGAAGACTCAAGCTGTCCGGCTGATGCAGCAGTGGGAAGCTGCCATCCTCGCGGCGAAGAGGGAACGCGGCATCGCAATCGACCGTAAGAACGACCCCGACGGGTCTGGCCTCATCGGGCCGCAGTTCACGTTGATCACGACGGACCGCGGCTCCCAGTCCGCCAAGAGCCTCGCCGCTCATCCGAATTTCGCGGCCGCGGTCACCGACATGCTCGTGCGGGCGGGCGTGGGTCGGGACGATCTCGTAGCCGTGGGCATGACCGGGTCGCTGCCGGGCCTGAACCTGGCCGTGCTGTCCGCGTGCGCGGCGGTCGGGGCGGAGCCGATCATCATCACGTCGGTCGGATCTTCCATGTTCGGGGCCACCGACCCGGACATGACCTGGCTCGATATGGAAGCCGTCCTGCGGAAGCGCACGGAATTCCGCTGCCATTCGTCTGCTGCGTCGCTGGGCGGAGGCGGCGACGTTGGCCGTGGCCTTTCGCCCCAGGGCCGGCAGCTCTTGACCGACGCGATCAGGCGAAACGGTGTGAAGCTCCTCGATTCCGAGAGCCTGCTCGACGCGGTCCGCGAACGCGTCGACCTTTACGACCGGGACTCCGCTCTCCGTCACAAAAAGATCGCCGCCTATGTGAACGTTGGAGGGGGGCTGGCCAGTTTAGGCGGCGCCCCGAACGCCCGGCTCATCCCCTCCGGTTTCACGTCCCGACTCGCGGAGCGGAACTACCCCAACCGGGGGGTGCTGAACATCTTCGCCGAGCGTGGCGCACCGATCATCCATCTCCTCCAGGTCGAGCAGCTCGCCCGCCTCACAGGAGTCACCGACGACTCCGACCAGCCGTACCGGACCGGTGAAGGCCCGCTGTTCGTGTCGTATCGCTACAATCTTTGGGCCGTGGGCGGCTCCCTCGTCCTGATTCTCGGAGCGAACGCCGTCGTCCTTCGACGTGACGTTCGCCACCGGATGATGGGTCGGCCGCACCCGGAAAGGACCAACGCATGAAACGACGTGACGCCTTGCTGCCCGTCTTGCTCGCGACCGTTGTGCTCCACGCGTCATCGCAGGCAGCGGACAGTTGGAAGGCGATCGAAAAGGTGCCTGGTGTCGTGTCGGTTCCGGTGCTCGTCGACCGAACCGAGCGCGAGTATTTCCGGGTGACGCCGATGACGCCCCTGAGCCTCTCGGTGCGCGGGCCGGCCCACCTCCGCATCGTCTCGCGCGCGGAGATGCCTCCCGACGCATCGCCATCGTCCGCCTACGCGCTCAAGGCGAAGGACGGAAAGAAAGTGATCGAGCGCCAGCAAACGACGACGACGGCTTCGGCCGACGCTCGCCTGAAGAAAGGAACCTCCCGGCTCGGTCAAAGTCGCCAGCTGATCGTTCGGATCCCGGAGGGGACGCACCGGTTGACGCTTTCGGTGGAAGGATCCAGCGCGGTCTTGTTGCGCCTCCTCGTACGGCAGCGGGCACCCGTGCCGGTCAAGACCGTCAGCCTCACCCCGGTCGAGGCGACTCGCACCGTCTCGTTCACCGAGGACGAGAAGGTCATCCCGTATTACACCGCGCTGCCCGGCAGGCCCGTCCGGTTCCGCATCGTCGGTCCCGTGACGCTCGATCTCGTCAGTCGCCTCGACTTCGACGCCACGATGCGCGGCTCCCAGCCGTACACGTTGGCCGTGAGCGTCGGGGATGGCCGTTCCCAGAGGGCCCGGCTCAACACTACCAAGGCGCTGACGGCGACGTACCGCGAACTCAAGGACCGGGTGCCTGGAAAGTTCCGCCGGACGGAGGTTTCCGTTCCAGAAGGCACACACCTCGTTACGGTCGGTTTGCTCAAGCCGGCCGCGGGCTCTGTCGAGATCCAGGCCCGCATCCCACAGCCGGAGGTCGGTGCCCAGGAGTAGGCGCCGATGCCCTACATCGTGCCCGAGCCGTCGCCTCCCTCTTCCGCGAGCACCGCGTGGGCCGCCGCGAGACGTGCCACAGGAACACGGTAGGGAGAACACGACACGTAGTCGAGCCCGCTGCGGTGGAAGAACTCGACGGACGCCGGATCGCCGCCGTGCTCGCCGCAGATGCCGACCTTGAGCGTCGGGCGTCCCTTCTTCCCGTCCTTGACGGCCAGAGTGACGAGCTTGCCGACCCCTTCCTGGTCGATCGATTGGAAAGGATCGAACGGGAGGATCCGGTGGGCGAGGTATTCGGGGAGGAATTTCCCGATATCGTCGCGCGAGAAGCCGTAGGTCATCTGCGTCAGGTCGTTCGTTCCGAACGAGAAGAACTCCGCCTCCTTCGCGATCTCCTCGGCGACGAGGCAGGCACGCGGGACCTCGATCATCGTGCCGACGAGGTGGGCGACCTTGGTCTTGGTCTTCGCTTCGACTTCGGCCGCGATCGCGCGGACGCGAGACGCGAGGTCGGTGAACTCTCTCACCGTGCCCACGAGCGGAATCATCACCTCCGGTCGCACGTCGATCGACTTCGCCACGCACTGCGCCGCCGCCTCGAAGATCGCCCGGACCTGCATCTCGTAGACCTCGGGGTACGTGATGCCCAAGCGGCAGCCGCGATGGCCGAGCATGGGGTTCGACTCGTGGAGCTGCTCCGCCCGCTCCATCAGCTTTTTCGCCGGCACCTTCATCTCGCGCGAGAGCCTCTTGAACTGCTCCGGCGTCGTCGGGAGGAACTCGTGCAACGGCGGATCGAGCAGCCGGATCGTGACCGGGAGACCGTTCATCGCCTTGAAGATCCCGATGAAGTCCTTGCGCTGCATCGGAAGGAGCTTGGCCAAAGCCTTCTTGCGGCCTTCGAGATCGTCCGCGAGGATCATCTCGCGCACCGCCCGGATCCGGTCCTCCGCGAAGAACATGTGCTCGGTGCGGCACAGGCCGATGCCCTCGGCGCCGAACGCCCGCGCGACCTCCGCGTCGTGGGGCGTGTCGGCGTTCGTGCGCACCTTGAGCCGGCGGACGTCGTCGGCCCAGCGGAGGAGCTGCGCGTAGCGACCGAAGAGGGGTGAGTTCCGCGCTTCCAGGGTCTTGACGACGAGAACCTGCTGAATCTCCGAGGGGTGAGGATCGAGGGACCCCAGGATCACTTCGCCGGTCGTCCCGTCGATCGAGATCGCGTCTCCTTCCTTGAGCGTCTTCCCCTCCGCGATCATCCTGCCTGCCGTCGTGTCGACCATGATCGACTCGGCGCCGACGATGCACGGCTTGCCCATCCCGCGCGCCACGACCGCCGCGTGGGAGGTCATGCCGCCCCGGCTCGTCAAGATGCCGACGGCCGCGACCATGCCGGCGAGGTCCTCGGGGCTCGTCTGGTCGCGCACGAGAAGCACCTGGCTCCCCTTCGCCGCCATCACGACGGCGCGTGAAGCGCTGAAGGCGATCGCGCCGGATGCGGCGCCCGGGCCGGCGGGAAGCCCCTTCCCGAGGACACTGCCGGCCTTCCTCGCGCGCTCCTTGTCCTTCGCGTCGAAGATGGGGGCGAGCAGCTGAACCAGCATGTCGGCCTCGACCCGCTTGAGCAGCGACTTCGTATCGATGACGCCGGCCTCCTTGAAATCGAAGGCGATGTGGAGGGCCGCGAGGCCGGTGCGCTTCCCGGTGCGGGTCTGAAGCATGTAGAGCGTGCCGCGCTCGATCGTGAACTCGATGTCCTGCATGTCCTTGTAGTGCTTTTCGAGAGTGGCGCGGATGTCGAGAAGCTGCGCATAGCACCGGGGCAGGGTCGCTTCGAGGGAGTCGTCCCCGCCGGCCGACGATTGCGCGCGTGAGATCGGCCGGGGCGTCCTGATGCCCGCGACGACGTCTTCGCCTTGCGCGTTCGGGAGGAACTCGCCGAAGAACACGTTCTCGCCGGTGGCCGGGTTGCGTGTGAA
>JAYUCM010000092.1:0-2217 GCA_043740355.1 Acidobacteriota bacterium
GTCTTCCGCGTGCGTCGGGAGGTCGATCCCCTTCGCCTGGGTGAGGGTCACGTAATGGTTGTTGTTCCACGACGGCGCGGGGTAGACGACGATGTCTCCCGGATTCACGACGCACCGGTACGCGGCGTAGAGCAGCGGGCGCGAACCGCTCGCGATCAGCGTCGATTCGAGCGGATAGCGCACGCCGTATTCGCGGGCCGTAAAGTCGGCGACCGCGTGGCGAAGGGCGAGCACGCCGTCCGAGGGCGGGTAGTTGGTCTCCCCCGCGATGAACGCCTTGTGAATCTCCTCCTGTAGCACGGCCGGAATCGGGAAGTACTTCGAGTTGAAGTCCCCCACCGTCAAGTTGCAGACGGCCTTCCCCGCCGCGACCATGGCGCGAATCTCGCTGGAGATCTTGAGGATCTCGGAGCCGACGAGGCTGTGAGCGCTCTGCGAAAGCGAGGCGTCGACGACGCTCGCGGGGCCGAACGACAGCTCGATCATCGTCTTGTCGGGCATGGCCGGGATTCTAGCAGCATCTCATCGGCGCTTCCTGACGAGAGGGATCAGGATCAACGCGATCCCGCCGAACGTGATGGCCATGTCGGCGACGTTGAAGATGCCCGTGCGCAGCGGGCCGATCCCGACGTTCAGGAAATCGCGCACCGCGCCGAGCTGCACGCGGTCGACGAGATTGCCGATGCCCCCTCCCACGATCGCCGCGACGGCGGCCACCTCGGGCTTGCGGAAGCGCGCATCTTTCACGGTCAGACCGAGCAGCATCGCGAGAACGGCTCCGACCCCGACGACGAACAGCCAGAACCGCGTCGTGGGCGAAAGCGCGCTGCCGACGCTCAGGAAGACCCCCGTGTTGAGGACGAAGCCGACGCGCACGGTGTCGCCCAGGAGGTGCAACGTCGGCTGGTCGTCGAACGCACGCTCGAAACTAGCCTTCGCGACGAGATCGGCGGATACGACCGCCGCCGCGATCACGAGGATGAGCGCGATCTTGGGGCGGAGCGGCATCCCGTTGTCGGCGTCCGGCGTCATGAGCGCCGGTTGGCCGCCTGCCGGGCCTTTTCCTCGTCCACCAGGACGCGGCGCAGCACCTTCCCGACCATCGACTTCGGCAGCTCGGTGCGAAACTCGATCTGGGTCGGCACCTTGAACGACGCGAGGTGCAGCTTGCAGAACGCGATGAGCTCCTCGACCGTGGGGTTGGCACCCGCCTTCGGCACGACGAACGCCTTGACCGTTTCGCCGCGGTAGGGATCCGGAATGCCTGCGACGACCGCCTCTTCGACCTTCGGGTGTAGGAACAACACCTCCTCCACCTCCCGCGGCAAGACCTTAAGCCCCGAAGCCGAGATCATGTCTTTCTTGCGGTCGACGATGAAGAAGAAGCCGTCGGCGTCCATCTTGGCGATGTCGCCCGTGTGGAGCCACCCGTCCTTGATCGTCTCTTTCGTCTCCTCCGGCCGATTCCAGTAGCCGAGCATCACCTGCGGTCCCTTGATCGCGAGCTCGCCGTCCTGTCCGACGCCTAAGCTCGCCCCCGTCTCGAGGTCGACGATCTTCGCGTCGGTCTCCGGAACCGGAAGACCGATGCTCCCCGCGCGGCGCGTCCCGAACAGCGGGTTCGCGATCGCCACGGGCGAGCACTCGGTCATGCCGAACCCCTCCACCAACCTCCCGCCGGTCAGCTTCTCGAACGTCTCGGCCACTTCGAGCGGGAGGGGCGCGGCGCCGGAGAGACAGAGCTTGACGCTCCCGAGGTCGAATTTCTTCACGTCGGGGTGGTTGTTGATCGCGGTATACAGCGTCGGCACTCCGGGGAAGATCGAGGCGCGCGTCTTCTGGATCACCCTCATCACGACGTCCACGGGGCGCGGGCGCGGAATCATCGCGATCTCGGCGCCGATGTATACGCCGAAGATCATGCAGACCGTCATCCCGTAAACGTGGAAGAAGGGGACGGCCGCCATGACGACCTCCTTCCCCCGCTCCGCCTTGGCGAACCACGCGGCCAGCTGCAGCGTGTTGACGACGAGGTTTCCGTGCGTCAGCATCGCGCCCTTCGGCGTCCCCGTGGTCCCCCCGGTGTACTGCAGCAGGGCCACGTCGTCCTTTCCGATCTCGACGAGGGGAGGCGAAGGCGGGTGCTTCCGGAGAAGCCGGGGGAGGACGAAGATGTCGCTCTGGGGGCGGATCTTCACGTACTCTCCGTGCTTCTTC
>JAYUCM010000093.1:0-13286 GCA_043740355.1 Acidobacteriota bacterium
CCAAAGCGGTTCTCACCTCGCCGAGCGTGAACGCCAGGTCGGTGGCGACGTGCAGCGTGTTGACCCCGTGGACGAGCGCGTACGCACCGGGGGCGACACCGCCCTCCGCGAACGGCTTGTTCATATCGAGGCGTGCGAAGGCCCAAGGGACGTCGGGAAAGCCCGCCGTCAAGGTCCTCTGCCCGCGCCTCAAGAAGGGAATCGAGATCTCGGTGAACCGGTACGACGACACGCCTGCCGCGCGTCCCTGCGCCCGCAGCCGTGAAAGAAGCGCCTCCGCGCCGCTCCCGAGCCCTCCGCCCAGCTCCAGGATCGCGCCGCCGGCGTCGGGCAGCGCTGCACTGCAGGCGATGGCGCCGATCGCGTTGCTGATCGCGTAGAGGACGTTGGCGTTCGAGAAGTAATCGAACCACGCCCCGTGTGTGGAAGGCCCGAACAGGACGCTCTCGCCTGTGGTCTGGCCGCGTAGCACCGCGGGGTAATGCTCCGCCGCGAGCGCCGCCATCGCGTAGGACGGCAGCGCGGACGGATCGTGCCGATCCTGTTCTTCGCGCACGGAGACGGCATCGAGCTCCGGGAGCTCGCCGTGGAGCCGGTAGCGCGCGGCGGAGCCCTCCCCGCTCGTTGCGAGCACGCCGCGCGAGCCGAGCGTGCGTAGGATCCAGTCGAGAGGCACGCGCGCGGCGCTCGCGAGAAACCCCGTCTGCTCGATCGCCTCGTCGGTCGTCACGGCCTTGGCGCACACCGCGTCGAGCCCCGCGCTCCTGAAGACGTCGATCGTCAGGCGGAAGACGTACTCTTCGTAGAGATCGCAGGAGCGGACGAACGAGTCGGAAAAGAGCGGGAGGATGTCCGGCGGCAGGAGCGCTGCACGCATGTCGACGTTGCCGTATCCGGAAGAGATGGGCATCAGGCGGTGCTTCCGGCGTCCACGAGGAACGCCTGCCCCGTGATCGCGGCGGCACGGTCCGACAGGAGGAAGGCGATCATCGCGGCGACGTCCTCCGGGCTGGTCCCCGCAGGAAGCGCCTCGATCGCACGCAGCTCCTTCAGCCTCTCGGGGGGCGTGTCCGCGATCATCTCGGTCATCACGAGACCCGGCACGACCGCGTTCACCCTGATGTTTCGTTTCCCCAGCTCGCGCGCGAGCGACTTCGTCATGCCGATGAGCCCCGCTTTCGAGGTCCCGTACGCCGCCTGGCCCGCCACCCCGCGTACGGCCGTCAGCGACGACACGTTGACGATGCTCCCCGCGCGGCGCGAGATCATCTTGGGAAGCACAGCGCGGCAACATCGGAACGAGCCGCCGAGGTTGGCGTCGATCACGGCGTCCCAGTCGGCGTCGGGGGTCGCGGCCAGGAGCTGGTCGCGGCGGATCGCCGCGTTGTTGACGAGCCCATCGATCGCTCCGAGCGCGTCCTCGACCTCGGGCACGATGACGCCGGGGCGGGGCCGGTCGCACAGGTCGAAGCGCCACGCCTTGGCACGGCCGCCGCATTCGGCTTCGAGCGCAAGCGCCGCAGCCTCGCCCTCTCGATAGGTGAACGCGACCGGCCGCCCTTCCGCGACGAGCGCGCGCACGACGGCACGGCCGATCCCGCGGCTCCCGCCGGTGACCAGGACGACACCGGCGCTCACGACATCGCCTCGAACCGCGCGCGCGCCACGGCCCCGGCGATGCGCAACGAGTCGACGATCGGACGGTAGTGGCTCGTCGCCCGGCCGTCGGCCTCGTCGAGCCGCACCGGCACGCCGACGACCCGAAACCCTTTTCGCACGGCCCGGACGAGAACGGCGCTTTCGGCCTCGAAGCGCGCCTCGGGGAATCCGATCGTCTCGATCAGGCTCCGTGTATAGAGGCGATACCCGGTTTGGCAGTCGGGAAGCGTCGCCCCGGCGACGTGCGAGATCAGCCAAGACGAGGTGCCGTTCGAAGCGCGCCGCACGCGGCCCATCTCCCCGTACAGGTGCGCGCGCGTCCCCAGCACGAGGTCGGCGCCTTCGCGCCACGGCGCCAGCAGCTTCGGCATCTCTTCCGGAGGATGTTGGCCGTCGGCGTCGAGGGTGACGACGGCGTCGTACCCTCTCCCGAAGAGATGGTCGAACGCAGCCTTCAGCGCGCGCCCCTTGCCGAGATTGACGGCGTTCGTCAGCACGGGAACCCCGCAAGCGCGCGCCGCGTCGCCGGTTGCGTCCCTCGAGCCGTCGTCCACGACGACGACCTCGGCGCCCATCGCCAGCACGCGCCGGACGACCGCGGCGATCGACGGCGCCGCCTCGAACGCGGGGATCGCCACGGCGAAGCGCTTACTCATGGCCGCTCCAGAAGGGCCCACGCCGCGGCGCCGCCGGCGGCCAACGCGGTGACCAAGAGACGATTCGGCGCCGGAAGCGGGCCTCCGTCGTGAGGTGCGATCCCGAGCGCGGGATCCGGCGTTGTGAACGCCGCCAGACGGCCGAACGGTGCGCCCTCGGTCGCCAGAACGGCCGCCGCGAGCAGGCCTCCGCCGAATTCCCCCACGACCGCCTTCGGTGTGACGACGGGCGGGAGCGGCGCCGCTCCCCAGGCGGCGGCGAGCGTCGCCGCCTCGAGGCGGTCGCCGCGGCGGGCCCCGGAGGCGCCCGATACGATCCGATCGATCGCCTCGATACGCTGTCCGGCGCGGTCGAGCGCCCCGCGGAGCGCGCGCGCCAGCGTCGCGTGCCCCTCCCCCCAGTCGCTCACGGAAGCGGTGGGATCGAACGCCGCGCCCGAGGCCGCGATCCGAGCGAGCGGGCGCGCGCGGCGCGCGGCAGCGTCGTCCTCGCGCTCGATGATGCAAACCGAAGCGCCTTCCCCGCCGAGCACCCCGTCCCGCACCGCGTCGAACGGGCGCGCGGCTTCGTCGCGGGAGCGGGAAGCGCGGGCGGTGCCGCGGAACCGATCCAGCAGCGCGTGCAGGAGCGGGGTCATCTCGTCCGCGGATCCCGCGAGAGCGACGTCGGCGCGCCCCTCGCAGACCTCTTGCGCGCCGCGCGCCAAGGCGAGTAGCGGGCCGGCCTCGCGCTCGGTGATGGTCACGTTGGCGCCTCGCGCGCCGAGCGCGATCGCCACGCGCGCCGCGGCGGCGTTCGCGACGCACTCGGAAAAGTAGAACGGCTGCGCCGACTCGGGTCCTTCGTCGAGGATCTGGCGCACGAGCTTTTCGGTGAACAGCAGCGCGCCGAACGCGGTCGCCAGCACGACCGCCACACGACGCCCGGTGAGCGACGCGATTCCCGCATCTTCCAGAGCCATCCGCGCCGCCGCGACGGCGAAACGGGAGGGCACGCTCAGCCGCCGCGCCTCGGCTTGCGGCAGCCAGCGCGCGAGATCGAGCGCCGGAACGAGCGCGGCCAGACGCGATGAGCTCGCCGCGTGATAACCGGCGGAGCGGTCGATCTCCGAGGCGAGCGGACGGCCGGCGAGAAGCGCGCTCTGGAGCGTCGCGCGCCCGATCCCGTGGGGACCGACGACGCCGAGTCCGGTGACGACGGCGGCCGGGCGCGTCACCCGGTCACCCTCCGCGTAAAGACCAGGACGGCGTTCGCGCCGCCGAAGGCGAGGCTCGTCGAGATCGCGCAGGCGGCCACGGGCATCGCGCGAGGGACTCCAAGCACGAGATCGAGTCCGATCCCGGGGTCGCGTAGGCCGGTGTCCGGCATCGGGTGGACCTCCCGATGCAGCAGGCCGAGCACGGTGACAACCGCCTCGACCGCCCCGGCCGATCCGAGGAGATGTCCGATCAACGCCTTCGTCGAGGTGACGGGGATCGAGCGGACGCGCTCACCGAACACCGCCGTCAACGCCGCCGCCTCCGCGGCGTCGTTGAGCGGCGTCCCCGTGCCGTGCGCGTTGACGAAATTCACGTCGCCTGGCGCGACGCCGGCGTCCACGAGCGCGAGCCGGATCGCATCCGCGGCCCCCGACCCGTCGGGCTGCGGCGCCGTCATGTGATGGGCGTCGCAAGTCGAAGCCTCGCCCGCGAGAAACGCGATCGGGCTTGCCCCGCGTCGCTTGGCGTGCGCCGCGGATTCGAGCACCAACACGCCGGCCCCTTCGCCGAGAGAAAGCCCCAAACGGTCCTTGCGGAAGGGGCGTGAGGGGGCCTCGTCGACCGAGCGCAGCGCGTTGAACCCCGCGTAGGTCAGCTGGCAGAGCGCGTCGGAACCGCCGGCGAGCGCGACGTCGACGTCGCCTCGACGGAGCGCGCGCAGGGCGTTGCCGATCGCCATCGCCGCCGAGGCGCACGCGGACGAGATGGTCTCGACCTGGCCGCACGCGCCGACGGCGCGCGCGACCGCGTCGCCGGGCCCGTTGAACTGCTGGGAGGCGACGAGCCCCCGCCGCGCGTGGCGCGCGCCGCGATGGATGTGCGCCTCGAAGAACCACTCGCCCTCGAGCATGCCTCCGGCGGAGCTTCCGAAGAACACGCCGGTGCGCTCGCGGCAACGATCGAGGTCGAGCGCCGCCGCCGCGACCGCTTCGCGTGCGGAGGCGACGGCGAAGCGGTCGGCGAGCGAGAGGCGGTGGGGCGCCCCGCCGTCGTCGACCGGAACCTCCGCGGCGAGATGCGTGCGATGCCGCGATGCGTCGAAGCGGGTGAACGGGCCGACCGCGCTGATGCCGCGGCGGACCCCGTCCCAGAGCGGATCGACGCCCCAACCGAAGGGGGTGACGGCGCCCAAGCCCGTCACGACGACGTCGGTGGGCCGGGGAAGACCCAGGTCAGCTCCCGGCATGAGGGTCGGCCGCGGCGGAAAGACGCCCCTCGACGTACGCCGCGAGGGCGGCGACCGACGCGAACGCCTCCCGCCCGACCTCGTGGCTCTGGATGCGGAGCGCGAACTCCTTCTCCAGCGCGACGACGAGCTCGAGCGCATCGACCGAATCAAGACCGAGCCCTTCGCCGAACAGCGACATGTCGTCCGCGATACTCTCGGGCGTCAGGCCCTCGAGGTGGAGCTTGTCGACCAGAAGGTGCTTGATCCGCTGAGCGATCGTGGCGTGGTTCATCATAATAAGGTCGACTCGGCAGAGGCCTTGAAAAGACGAGGAGTTTAGCACAGCCCCGATGCCCAACGATCCGATTCTCGACGCCTTCGATCTGCTTGCGCGACGCGACCCGAACGCCCCGCTCGTCGCCACGCGCGGGGCCGCCGCCTCGCGCGGCGACGTCGACGCTTGGGCGCGCGCGGCGGCGGCGGCGCTTCGCGCATGCGGCGCGCCGCAGGGTTCTTATGTCCTCGTCGCCTCGGCCAATGGCGCCGGATTCCTCGCGGCGCTCCTCGGCGCGCGGCGCGCGGGGCTCGTCCCGGTTCTCGCGGATTGGACGTCTCCCGCCGCCGAGCGCGCGCGCGTGGCCGCGGCGCTCCGGGTCGCGGCCCGGATCGAGTGCGGCGAGGCGTTCCCGGGGTCCGCCGCATCGTTCCGCGTCGAACGCTGCGACGCGGCCCCGGCCTACGCGCCCGAAGGCGCCGGCTACGTCAAGCTCACCTCGGGGTCGAGCGGCCTCCCGTCCGGAGTCGCGATCGCGGCGGAGGCGCTCGCGGCCGACGACGATCAGCTCGCCGCAGCGATGGGCCTCCATTCGTCTGATCGTTTCGTCGCGGCGATTCCGTGGTCGCATTCGTACGGGTTGTCCAGCCTGGTGATGCCGGCGCTGCGGCGCGGCTCGTTGCTCGTCGTCCCCGGCGACACCAGCCCATGGGCCTCCCTCGATTCCGCCCGCGAGCTTTCGGCCACGGTTTTTCCGACCGTGCCGGTCTATCTGCAGACGATCGCTTCCCTCGCGGTGCCTCCGGCCTGGCCGGAGACGCTCCGGACGGTGATCTCCGCGGGCGCCCCGCTGCACCCCGAAACGGCGGCGCGCTTCAGGGAGACGTTCGGCCGGGACGCGCACGTCTTCTACGGCGCCTCCGAGTGCGGCGGCATCGCGTACGATGCGGAAGGAGGCGCCGCGTTGCGCGGAACGGTGGGTACGCCGATCGACGGCGTCAACATCGCGCTCGACGACGGCGGCACGGTCAGCGTCCGCTCGGCGGCCGCGGGCCTCCGGCACGTCCCCGAAGCCGATGAACGGCTGACCGACGGCGTCTTCCGGAGCGCGGACCTCGCAACCTTCACGCCGCACGGCGAGCTCGCCCTCGTCGGTCGCGTGGACGCCCTCATCAACGTCGGCGGGAAGAAGGTGCACCCTCTCGAGGTCGAGACCGTGCTCCGCGCGATGCCGGGAGTGCGCGAGGCGTTCGTGCTCGGCGTTCCGGCGAGAGGCGACGAGCGCACCATGGTGCGGGCGTTCGTCGCGTGCGATCCCGCGACGGTCTCCTACGCCGCGGTCGCTTCGTGGTGCCGCGAGCGGCTCGCGGGGCACAAGGTTCCGCGAAGCATCGTGCGGCTCCCCGAGATTCCGCGCACGGCGCGCGGTAAGGTCGACCGCGCGGTTCTCGCGGCGTGGACGCCGGCTGAAGAGCGATGAGTCTCTCGCCGTTCCTGCGCGCCTCGGTCGCTCTGCACGCGGCGGCGGTTCCCGCCTTGGCCGTGGCGCCGCATCGGTGGCCCTGGATCGCCGGCGCCCTCGTCGCGAACCACTACGTCACGATCGCGGGAGGCCTCTTGCCGCGAAGCGCGCTTCTAGGCCCGAACCTCCGGCGCTCGGCGGCCGCCCAAAAGGCCGGCGCGGTCGTGCTCACGTTCGACGACGGCCCGGACCCGGACGTGACGCCCGGCGTGCTGGACCTCCTCGACGCACGCAAAGCCACGGCGACCTTCTTCTGTATCGGGGAACACGCGGCGCGCCACCGCGCGCTCACCGGGGAGATCGCGCAGCGCGGCCACCGTCTCGAGAATCACTCGCACACGCACAGCAACGCGTTCTTCTTTCACCCTCCCGCGACGCTCGATCGTGAGATCGGCTCCTGCCAAGAGGAGCTTCAGCGTGCGTCGGGCCGCGCCCCGTCGTTCTTTCGCGCGCCCGCAGGCATCCGCTCACCCTTGCTCGAAAGCGCCCTCGCGCGGGCGGGCCTGCGGCTGGCGTCCTGGACGCGTCGCGGCTTCGACACGGCTTCGCACGACCCGGTCGCCGTCGCGTCGCGCCTCACGCGCGATCTTTCCGCGGGGGACGTCGTGCTGCTTCACGACGGCGCGAGCCACCCGCGTTCCCGACGAGCACCGGTCGTTCTTCAGGCTCTTCCCCGCGTGCTCGATGCGATCGAGGCCGCGGGCCTGCGCGCCATGCCGCTCATGGACGACCTCGTCGAGCCGCCGCGTGTCTGACGAGGTGTTCGACCACGCCGTCGCGGAGGCGGTGGCGCGCTACGCCGCCTCCTCCCGTCTCGCACGCGGGATGATGCGCGGCAAGCTCCGCGTCGACCCGGTTTACCGCGAGCTCCTCGATCGGGGGATCGCCGACGCGCGGAGGATCGTCGATCTGGGATGCGGGCGCGGGCTTCTGTTCGCGTTGATCCTCGCGTCGCGGGGAGGCGCCGAGCGGCCCGATCTTCACGGTATCGAGATCGCCGAGTCCTCCGCGCGCGCCGCGCGCTCAGCACTCGGCGACGCAGCCACGATCGTCGAAGCCGATGTTTCGAAGCAGATCGTCCCACCCTGCGACGCCGTCACCCTTCTCGACGTCGCTCACTACCTCCCAGTCCCCGTCCAGGACGATCTGTTGACGCGCGTCCGCGCGGCGCTGCCCACGGGAGGCCGGTTGTTCGTTCGCGAGGCCGATGCCGCCGCCGGCGCGGGCTTTTTCGCGGTCCGCGCCGCCGAGCGCCTCGCCGCGATCCGCGCCGGCGACGGCCTTCGCCGGTTCGCCTATCGCACCGTCGCGGAGCTGAGCAGCCGTCTTGAAGCGTCGGGGTTTTCGGTCACGGCGACCCCCATGGGGCGCGGCACGCCGTTCTCGAACGTGCTGCTCGAAGCCCGCGCTCGCGCTTGACAGCCCGGGGCAGGCTCTCTACCGTCGAGGGTCACCATGCACCCGTGGAGGTTCCGTTCATGACACGACAGGCGCTCGCGGCCGCGGTTTCGGCGCTGCTCGCCGTCTCACTCGCTCGGGCCGTCGGAACCACCCCCGTTTCGAATCTGTCGATCACGAACACCGATTCCACGGCCACTTATTCGGCCGGGGGCTCGGTGACCTACACCATCGTGGTGTCGAACTCCGGCCCGGACATCGCGATAGGCGCGACCGTCACGGACGCGGTGGCTGCTCTGCCGCAGGTCGCGTCCACGAGTTGGACTTGCCTCGCTCAAGGCGGAGCTACCTGCACTGCCGGTCCGGTCGTGGGCGACGTCAACGACACGGTTAACGTACCGAAGAACGGAACGCTGACTTACACGCTCATCGTTACGACCCAGTCGAGTGCCGTAGGCGAGCTGGTCAACACGGCCAAGGTGACGCCTCCGACCGGGACGTCCGATCCCTACCCCCGCAACAACACCGCCATCGACACCGACACTCACAAGCCTCCCATCTCGGATCTGTCGATCACCAAGACCGACCTCGTGCCGACCTACACTCCCGGCGGCAAGGTGACCTACACGATCGTCGTCGGGAACGCCGGTCCGGACGGAGCGGTTGCGGCTAAGGTCAGCGACCCGGTGACGGCGCGGGCGCAGGTTCTGAGCGCGTCGTGGATGTGCGTCGGGGCCGGCGGGGCGACCTGCAGCCCGGACACGGTCGCAGGAGACATCGACGATAAGGTCGACCTCCCGGTCGGCGGTACGGTGACGTACACCCTCACCGCCACGCTGCGCGCCAACGCTACGGGGAACTTGGTCAACACGGCGACGGTCGCACCGCCCGCGGGAACGACCGACCCGGGCCCCGGCCCGGACACCGCGACCGACACCGACACCGCCGCGACGATCTTCTACGTCGCGACCGACGGAACCGATTCCGCGACCTGCCCCTCCTCGACCCCGTGCCTGACGATTCAGCATGCGATCGACAACGCCGGGGCCGGCGACACCGTCATCGTGCGCGCCGGAACCTACAAAGAGTGCATCGTGCTCGTGCCGGGCGGCGGGTCGGGCGGCGTTCGCGTCGAATCGGAAGAGTTTTTCACCTCCGGCACCAACGGGGCGACCATTCTGGACGGCGCGGGTGTGTGCGATGGCGTGAGTCCCGATCCCGCGGGTCCGGTGGCGAAGGTCTTCGATGGAAGCGCGCTGATCGGGTTCGTGGTCAAGAACGGAGGGGACTCCGGCGTTTGGGGGCTCGGCGCGGTCGCGATCGTGAGCAACGTGATCAGCGGTAGCGCGACGTCGCAAAACGGCGGCGGCGTGCGCTTGATCACCGGGGACAACCTGATCGACGCCACGGCCAAGGCCCAAATCCTGTCGAACGTGATCCTGAGCAACACGTCGGGCCGGGACGGCGCCGGCATCTACGTCGAAGCCACGGCGGACACCGTCCCGAGCGTCGTCGAGATCATCGGCAACACGGTCGCGGGCAACACCGCCGGTGACGGAACGGTCGGGGCATCGGGCGCTGGCATCGCGGTGTTCACGGACACGGCGAGCGCCGCCGACAGCTCGCGGGTGGTCATCACCGGCAACACGATCGACGGCAACGTCGCCAAGAATGCGGCGGCGGACGCGACGCTCGCCCACGGCGGCGGAATATTCGTGGCCACGGGCTCGGCCGGAGGATTCGGCACCGAGACCGTCACGCTCGGGACCGCCGCGAGCGGCAACATCGTTCGAAAAAACGTCTCCGAGGGGTTCGGCGGAGGACTGTCGATCAAGCTGCAGCCGGCTCCGAGCGGAACGCACACCGTCGACGTCGCTGCGAACCCGATCACCGCCAACACTGGCAAGCGCGGCGGCGGCGGCGCGCACCTGTTCGTGCACGCGATCGATCATCCTGTCGGGACGTCGCCCGGCGTCGTGCTGCGCGTTACGAGCAACGTCGTCGTCGGCAATCACGCGCAGGGGGATCTGTCGGACCGGCGCGCGGTCGGGGGCGGCGGCATCTATGCCGAGTTGCAGAGCGATCGCACCTCGGCTCCGGCCATTGTCTTCGAGATCGCAGGCAACACGATCCAGGGCAACGACGCGACCACCCACGGCGGCGGTGCGAGCCTGGTCGCTTCGGCCGACGACGATCCGGCCCGCGATGGCGCGACCGCGCCCGCCGATGCGGTCATCTCGTTCCACAACAACCTGGTTGCGAAAAACGCGGCCCACGACAGGAGCGCCGGGGGGGTTTCCGGGGGCGGCGTGTACGCCAAGGCGGTGGCAGAGGGCGCCACGGCGCTCGCCCGGCTGTCGCAGGATTTCCTCACGGTCGTGGACAACCTGACCGAGCTCGGGTCGGGAGGCTTCGAGTGGGAGGATCTCCACCCGCCCAACTCGCTCGGACTCTCCGGGGCCACGTCGTTCGAGCTCTCGAACTCCATCGTCTCAGGCAACGACGGCTACGGCGTCGGCGGAACGATCGTTCCCGGACCATTGACGACGGTGACCTTCGCGTACAACGACGTCTTCGGCAACGGCTCCGGGAACTACGGGCCAACCTTGACCGATCCGACGGGCACGCCCGGGAACATCTCGGTGGATCCGAGCCTTGATGCGCTCTTCCTCCCGCGCCTCTGCGGGCCGACCATCGACGCCGGAGACCCAGCGATCGACCTGGGAGACCCGCCGATCGAGCCTCTGCCCAACGGCGGCCGCGTCAATATGGGCCACCTCGGCAACACCGCTTCGGCCACCCGCACCTTCCCCGACGTTAATGGCGACGGCACGATCGACGGGCTGGACGTGCTCGGTGTCGCCGTGTCGTTCGGCTCGCTCAGCGGCGATCCGCGCTTTCTCGCCGCCGCCGATCGCGACTTGGACGGTGACGTGGACGGTGACGACCTCGCATACGTGTCCGCGTTCTATGCGCACAGCTGCCCCTAGCGGGGCTTTTCCGGAGACACCGATGATCCCGCATCGCACGCCGACCCGTTCCGCCGCGAGCGTCGTTCTCACGACCGCCTTCGTCGCGCTCGCCGCCGCGTCGATCGGGTGCGGGGGCGGAAGCAGCACGACGACGACGTCCGGCCCGACGGCGAAATTCACGCCCGACGTCGCGACTCCCCCGGCCGGGACGGTCGCGCTTCTCGCCGGAGCGACGAGCGGTGCCAGCGTCGACGTCCGCGTCACCGTGACCGGCGTGACCAGCTTCTTCGGCGCGGCCTTCCATATCACCTACGACACGACGGCGCTCCTGTTCAACGGTATGACCGACACGGGTTCGCTCCTGCGCGCCGCTCCGGTGCCGGACAGCACCCATCTGATATTTATCGAAGACCACGCGACCACGCCGGGCGAGATCATCATCACCGCAACCCGTGTGGACCCCACAGTCGCCGCACCTGTCGCCGTCACGACCACGTCGGACCTCGTCGTCTTGAACTTCACGGCGCGCAAGGCGCTCGCCGTGGGTGCGGCGGCGGGACGTCTGGACTTCGGCGATCCGAAGCAAGTCTGCGACGGCACCGTAGTCGTCTCGGGGTGCAATCCGATTGCTGTGACCTGGTCGGGCGGCGGCGTGTCGGCGCAGCAGTGACCGCGATGGACCCCATGGCGCTCGCCCTGCGTTGGATGCACATCGTCCCCGCAGTCGTCGCGGGCGGCGCGACGGCCTTCGCATGGATCGCGCTCCTCCCCGCGTTGGCTTTGCTTCCGGAAGCGGACCGCTTGCGGCTGAGAGAGACGATCGACCGGCGTTGGCGGGTCGTCGTCATGGTGTGCATCGCGCTGCTGCTCGTCAGCGGAATCGCCAACTTCGTTCTCTACCAGGTCCCCGTCCACAAGGGGCAATCCCTCTATCACGCCCTGTTCGGCGTCAAGTTCGCTGCGGCGATGATCGTGTTCTTCCTCGCGTCCGCGCTGTCCGGCAGGAGCGCTGCGTTCGCTCCGATTCGCGCGAATTCCCGCTTCTACGTCGGCATCGCCGCGACGCTCGTGCTCGTGATCCTCTTGATCTCAGGCGCGCTCCGAAGCATCCCGCACTCGACCTGACCTGCTTTCTCGCGGGCGGCCCACCACGCGGGCCGGCTGTGCCGCGTCCGAATCGAAAAATTGGGCACGCGGGAGGGGGGCTCCCGCGTGCCCGGCAGGGAGGAGGGATGTCGGAGCGGCGCAGATCCGATTGCCGACCCGACATGACTAGATACGCGCGAAACCGCCGATCGTTTGGTCGTCGTCTCCGAATTGCGGCGATTTCTCCGCAAGGTCCGGCTAGGATCTTCGGCGGAGCGAAAAGAGCGAGGTGCCGCATGCACATCCGGTGGAAATCTCTAGGGCTGTTCGTCGTCGTTGCCGTCGTTGCCGTCATCGGACCGCCGGCCCGGTCCGGCGACGTCGCGTCCGACATGAAGAAAGCCGGAAAATCGATCGCCAAGGCGGCGACGAAATTCGGGCACGAGGTCGCCAAAGGCGGAAGGGAGGTCGGCGAGTCCGTCGCCGACGCGACCGAAGAGGGTGCCAAGACCGCGTGGTTCAACACGAGGGATTGGGCGACGCGCGAGTCGAAGAGGGTCGCCAACGCCACCGTCCGATTCTGGGACGACGTGATCCGGGGGAAGGAGACGACCCGAGACCGGCTGCGCCGGGAAAACGAGACGTTGAAGGCGAAGGCCGCGGAGCGGAACCGGTGACCCGGCACCTTGGGGCGCTCGCGCTCGTCCTCTCGGCCTGCGGTTCACCGCAACCCGCGGCGGATCATTCCCATGCGGCGGACGAGATCATCGACGCTGCGAAGACCCCGGAGGCGCGGGCGGAGCTGACGCGCGTCCGCGACGAAGTGGACGCGGCGGCGAAGGACCGTATCAAGAAGCTCGACGCCGAGATCGAGCGGCTCGAGAAGGAAAACGCGGACCTCCGAAAGAGATAGGAGACACTCCCCTATCGCCGGAGGAACGCGACGAACTGCTCGGCGGCTTGGGTCAACGGCACTCCGGCGCGCCGGGCGAGGCCGTACGACACCGGCGGAACCCCGCGCAGCCGGCGGCGCGTCAACCCTTGGTCTCCAAGGTCGCGCGCGAAGGCGATCGCCGGCACGGGTGCCACGCCCAGACCGGCCGCCACGAACCGCCTCACGAGCGAGAGGTTTCCCACTTCGACGGCGGGCCGGAACGGCACACCCGCAGCGTTGAACGCATCTTCGAGGTGCCGGCGGAATCCCGATCCACGCTGGAGCGTGACGAGGCGTCGATCCCGCAGGCGCTCCAGCGGAATCTCGCGGCCGGCGCGCTCCGCAGAGGTCGTCAGG
>JAYUCM010000094.1:0-2206 GCA_043740355.1 Acidobacteriota bacterium
TTCGAACCATTGCTGCTGGAAAGCCGCCACCTGGAACCCCAGAAGCATGAAGAGAACGAGCCACGCGAGCGGATCGCGCGGCCGCACCGCGGTGACCCAGAAGCCCACGAGGAAGCAGACCCACGGCATCAACAAGCCGACGGCCGCGGCGAGGCCGCGCAAGGCGAACGAGCCCTCGCCTTCCTCGACCGAGCGGAGCGTCACGGTGGACGCGATCTCCTCCTCGGAGCCGGCCGGCGTCTTGCGAGCGGCGACGACGTGCAGCTGGCCCGTCGGACCTGCAGCCGCGACGCGCCGCGAGATCTCCCAGCTCGCGCGGAATGGCTGCCCGTCGACCGAGACGACGCGGTCGCCCTTCCGCAACGGGGGCACCGACTTCCGTTCGAGGTCGCGGGCCGCGAACTGAAGGTTGCCGTCCGGCCAGGCGGCGAGAAACGGGTTCGCGACGGCGCTCGCCGGGCGAAAGACGACGGCGATCACATCGCGTGAGGTCGGGAGGATATACGCCGACGCCCAGATGAAGAGGAGCCCGAGCATCCCGTACAGAAAGCCGAGCGGGAGCCTCTTGGTTTCATGGTGTTCCATCGTCTGTCGAGGTTACCATGCGGCCCGCCCGCTCCTGGAGAAGCGCATGGTCCTGTATCCCCATGGCCCGATCCACTTCGTCGACGACCGGCTCTTCGTCGTCGAAGGACGTTGGAAGCGGTCGCCGTTCGAGCGGAGGATGACGTTGTTTCTGCTCGCGTCCGGCCAGCTGGCGATTCACTCTCCGATCGCGATGGACGAGGCCGGAATGGCGGCGCTGGAAGAGATCGGGCGGCCCTCGTGGGTTCTCGTACCGAACATGATGCACTGCTCGGACGCCGGCTGGTACGGCGACCGTTACCCGTCGGCGCACGTCCTGGTCCCCGCGGCCGCCCGCGCGAAGCTCTTCGAGAAGGTCCGGCGGATCGACGGCTCCGTCGACGAAGACTGGCCCGAGGCCCTCCGGGGCGAGCTTGCGGTCGTCCCCCTACAGGGCGTGCGGAACGCCGAGGTGGCGTTCGTCCACGCGCCCTCGCGCACGCTCGTCCTCACGGATGCCGTCTTCCATTACGGGGATCACGACCTGCCGATGCTCGCACGCATGTTCATGCGCCTGAACCGGGCCTACGACCGGTTCGGCCCTTCGCGCATCTTCACGTCGTTCGTCGTCAACGATCACGATGCCCTCCGCGCGTCGATCGAGGCGTTGCTCGAGCACGATTTCGACCGCGTCATCATGTCGCACGGGCGTGTGCTCGACACCGGCGGCAAGATCGCGGTGCGCGAGGCCTTCGGGGTCTAGAGGATCCTCCCCTAGCTCGCGCGGGACTCGTTTCGGGCCGCGCCGTGAAAGGCGCGGAAGCGCTCCAGGTTGTCGCGGCCCATGTAGCGCTGCAGCGCCTTCGGCGCCGTGTGCCGTAGATCGACGACGATCAGCACGTCGAGGACGTTCGCGAAGTCGGGGTCGACGTTGTAACTCAAGAGGCGGCCGTCGAGCCGAAGGTACTGCTTCAGCAGGATCGGCACGCCCTTCTGATCGGATTCGATCTCCGAGATAAAGCTCGAGACCTCCTCGAGGTCCGTGAGATGCGCGGGGCCGAGCGAAGCGCCGGGCCGCCGCGGCTCGCGAAACGGGTTCGTCGGATGGACCCAATCGGCCCAGCCGGTCAGCTTCCGGTTCCGCTCGAGGAAGGCGACGATCAACCGCTGCGAGAGCGAACGGTAATCCGCGCTGATGCTGACCGGACCGAAGAGGGTCGCATACCGCGGATGGCGGCCGACGAATGAGCCGATCCCCTTCCACAGCAGCATCAGCCCCGTGTAGGTCTTCTGATGCTCGGTGCGGATGAACGAGCGCCCCATCTCGAGCGCGGGTCCCATCGCATGGAAGAGCCTCGGGTCGTACTTGAACAGCGATGCCGTGTACAACCCGGCGACGCCCGAGGCGGCGATGATCTCGTCGGTGGGTCCCAACCGGTAGGCCCCGACGATCTCCCGCCCCGCGCGGTTCCAGAGGAACAGGTGAAGGTACGTCGCGTCGAATGCGTCGAGATCGATCTCACGCCCGGTCCCCTCGCCGACATCGCGGAAGGTGACCTCGCGCAGGCGCCCGATCTCGCGCAGCACCTTCGGAATCGAGGGGGCGCGCGCGACGTAGACGTGCAGATCGTCGCTGGCGATC
>JAYUCM010000095.1:0-33791 GCA_043740355.1 Acidobacteriota bacterium
CCCTTCCCTCCGTCACGACCGCGTTCGGAGGACACTGGAACGGATTCTCGAGGCTTATGTCGCGAAGCACCGCTTCGGCGAGGTCTTCGGAGAAGCTGGGTTCATCCTGGCGCGTAATCCGGACACGGTGCGCGGCCCGGACCTCTCCTTTGTAGCTCGGGACCGGCTCGTGGGCATCGACTACGGCCGTTTCTTCGACGGGGCACCCGATCTCGCGATCGAGATTCTCTCGCCGTCCAACCGGCCGTATCAGGTCCGTGCGAAGGTCGCGGACTACCTCGCGGCCGGATGCCGCCTCGTCTGGGTCGTGGATCCAGAAGCCAGAAGCGTCACGACCTATCGGGCGCTTCTCTTTCCCCGGGTTCTCGGAGCCGGCGATGCGCTCGACGGCGTCGACCTGCTGCCTGGGCTGACGATCCAGGTGGCGGCGATCTTCGAGTCTCCTCTCGATGCCTCGGCTCCCACGCGCCTCCTCGAAGCGAGTCGGTTTCTCATGCGACAAGGGGATGTGTACGACGCGTTGCGCCGCTTGGCGCAGCGTCTCGACGACGAAGGCCTCGATTACGCGGTGATCGGCGGCATGGCGGTCGTCGAGCACGGCTCGCGGAGGACGACCGAGGGCATCGACCTCCTCATGCGCAAAGGAACGCTCGAGGAGTTCCGCGACCGCTGCGTCGGACGCGGCTACGAGCTTGCGTTTCCCGGTGCGAAGCGCGCCTTTAGCGACGCCGAGACCGGCGTCCGCATCGAAGTCGTCGTGACGGGTGACTACCCCGGCGACGGAAAGCCGAAGGACGTCGTGTTTCCCGATCCTGCCGACGTGGCCAAAAGCGGCGACGACTTCCGAGTCGTGCGCCTCGAGACCTTGATCGACCTGAAACTGGCTTCGGGGATGAGCGCGCCGCACCGGCTGCGCGACCTTGCCGACGTCCAGGATCTGATTGTCAGGACCCGCCTTCCTTTGGAGTTCGTGGAGAGGTTACATCCCAGCGTTCGAGCGGAATATCGGCGGCTCTGGGAAACCGTGCGCGACGTTCCTCGCGAGGACGACGATCGGTAGCGCTTCTATTTCTTGGGCCGCCGCGCGTTCAGCCGCTCGCGCAGCGCCGTGGCCAGGAACGCCGGCCCTGCGACGGCACCGGACGGAATGCGTGTGTCGGCCTGATTGAACCGCATTGGGGCGCCGTCCAGCCGCAAGACCACGCGGCCCGCCGCCTCCACGAGACCGACGCCACCGCACACGTCCCATTCGGACTTGGGCCGGACCGAATACGTCAGCGCGTCGGCACCCGCCGCGACGCGGAGCAGCTTGTACGCGACGCTGCCGACGGGACGCGTCGTACCCACGAGCCCTTCGAGGCCGGCAAGCCGGCCCTCTTCGGTCTCGCTGCGGCTGACGATCGCGACGGCCTCTTCGAGGGACGTCGGTGCGGGCCGGGATCCAAGTCCGACGAAAACCGGGGCCGCCCCCTCCACCCAGGTTCCGCTCTCCCCGGTCATCGGATTCACGACCGCGGCGGCGACGACGCGTTCCGAGAAGACCAGCCCGATCGAGATCGCGACCTCGGGGATGCCCGCGACGAGCTGCTTGGTGCCGTCGATCGGGTCGACGATCCAGACCAATTCCTGACCGAGTCGCAGACGATCGTCGTCGGTCTCCTCGGAGAGCCAGCCGCTGCCGGGGAGCAGCTCGACCAGCTCGCGCCTCAAGAACGCGTTCACGGCGGCATCGACGGCGGTGACCGGCGATCCGTCCCCCTTCAGAACGACCGCGAGCGGCGCGGCGGCACCCTCCCGCGCCAGCGCCGCGGCGGCATCCGCGACGCCCGCCAACGCCTCGACGAGTAGGGGGAGTCTCACGCTCCCGTGCGCCTCAGGACGAGGATCGACTGGTCGTCGTGCGGCTTTTCCCCGTCGACGAAGCGACCGGCGGATTCGACGATGTGCCGCGCCGCGGCTTCGGCCGGAAAGCTAGCCGCGTCACGCACCGCGCTCGTCAAGCGAGAGAGACCGTACTCCTCGCCGTCGGCGTTCGTCGCCTCGGTGATCCCGTCGGAATAGAGGACGAGCAGATCGCCGGGATGAAGCGTGGCCACGCCTTGCGCGTACGAAATGCCAGGGAGCATACCGAGCGGAAGCGACGACGCGGCGAGCGGCTCGATCGTGTCTCGGGTGACGAGAAGCGCCGGATTGTGCCCGGCGTTCAGGTAGCGCACGTCGGACGAGCCCGCGGCGATCTCGGCGTAGAAGAGCGTCGCATACCGGTTGTCGAGCCCCGAGCGCTCGAGCACGCCGTTCAACGACGCCCCGAGGGCCTCGAGGTTCACGGCCGCCGGTGCGAGCGCGCGCAGGGTCGCCTGCAGCTTCGCGCACAGCAGCGCGGCGCCCATTCCCTTTCCCGCGACGTCGCCCAAGGCGATTCCCGTGCGCCCGCCGGCCCCGTCGAGATAGTCGATCAGGTCGCCGCCGACGTCGTTCGCAGGCTGGGTCGCGCTCCAGACCTCCCAGCCTTCGATCGTCGGCTGCGACTTCGGGAGCAGCGAGAGCTGGACCTGCCGCGCCACCTCGATCTCGTCGCGAGCGAGCAGCTTGTCCTTCAATTCGAGCATCAGCACCAATAGAACGGGAAAGAAGGCGAGCCGCGAGGTATCCAGATCGACGTGGAGGTCGGCCCGGTCGATCTGCACGCGAAAAATAAAGAGGAAGGCCGCCAGCAACAACAAGATGCGGCGGGCGGGCGAGAGCCGTCGCAGGAGGTTGCGCGCCAGCCAGCTCGCGATCCAGAAGAAGCGCTTGATGTGCCGCATCCCGGCGAGCCGCTCGCGCTGCTCGTCGCTCAGGTAGAACCGGTAGATGTCGCGCAGATCGCGCCGGTATGCCTGCACGAGCTTCCCGCGCTTGACGTCGTCGATCACGAGGTCGCGGAGGCTGCCAGGCTTGGGGTCCATCGCCGGAGATTGTAGACGGGGCAGGACACAGACCGGTCACAGACCCATCACGAGTCGGAGTCCATTGTCGACGGAAGTCATCTCTCGCTTCGGCAGGGTGCGGACGGGCTCGGTCAGCATCGTTCGGTCCAAGGTCAGCACCTGAGAGACGTTGACGACGGAAGGCTTCGGGAGCCCGCTCGTTCGTCGATTCAAGAGGACGTTGCCCGGCGCGTCCGCAAGCCCGGTGTTCGAGGTGATTGCCGCTACAACCACGGTCCCAATCCGGCTCCGATTGAAGGCCTCCGACTGCACAACGAGGACGGGGCGTCGGAACCCAGGCTCCGAGCCCTCGGGGTCGGGAAGCGACGCCCACCAGATCTGCCCGCGCTGCATCACCACGCGTCCCGCGCGCGCGTCCCCGAGATCTGCATCGCCGACAGCACCGGATCGACCTTGGACTCGGTCTTGCTGTACACCTCGTCGAGTCGCTCGGTGACCCCTCGTTCGCCGTGGTCACGGAGGAAGGCCTTCACCGCCACCACAAAGAGCTGACTTCGGGACATCCCTGTGCGACGCGCGACGGCCTCCGCCGCCTCGAAGACGTCGTCGGGTATGGAAATCGCCGTCTTCATCGTCGTCCCTCCGCTCCCGAATCCGTCCGCCGGACACGACCTCGATAAGTATAACCACGGTTATACTCATGGTCAAGCGCCCGCAGAACTCGGTAGTGGGTCAGTTTGAGGCCGACTTTCTTTCGGCCGCTTCACGAGTTTCAAGCAATCCGACTAATTCGTCCAGCGTCCAGACGTGATCAGCGATCCCCGCCTCGATGGCAGGCGTCACGCGAAGGGTTTGATGGACGCGGCAGAAGTTGTAGTGCATGAAGTGCAAGGCTACCGCATGGGCCAGGTTTTCGGCCTTCTTTGAGAACGCGTTCGTTAGCCGAGTGAACCTACGCATGCTCATCCGCATGGTGAGATTCTGGCGCTCTACGAACGACGTTGAAATGTGCATTCTGTTGGGATTGCCCGAGACCACGCGCCTCCGTGTTCCCGTGCATTCGGCGGGGCTGTACCGGACCTCGCCTTCCGGCGCCGCTCCGTAAAGTTTGACGAGCTGGGCGTAGTCAATCCCAGCTCCGAATGCTCCCTCCACGGCCTCTAGGTAGGGCCTGTGACCGTCTGTAGTTAGTTGAACGCGGCTCGATAAGCGTCCTGCGACATCCTGCATGAAGTCCCATGCTGAGCCGCCATCGCGCTCCCCGAGTGAATACGCGACGACCAGCTTGGAATCCGCGTCTAGCGCGATCCATGTCCACACATCGCCAAAGCCAGGTTTCCCGCGAAGTTCTGAGGGAAGATTCTTTTCCTTGGCGTAGCAGAACGACCAGATTTCGTCGCACTGGAGCCGCTTGCTCTTGAGGTTGCGAACGTACGCGTCGTGATAATCACGGCACGCCGCTCCGAGATCGGCAAGCAGTTTGACAACGGTATTCTTCGCAATACCTGTCATCCGCACTGTCGCGCGAATGGAGTTCCCTTCAACCAGCGCCGCGACAACCCCGGCTCTTTCTGTGCAATTCAGCTTGTTCATATCGTGAATATACTTAAGCGCTCAAGCATTGTCAAGAGAGAACCTTTCAAAGCAGAAAGGCTCATAGCCGATTGACTTGCGTAATCAGATTCGTATATGCTCTGGAATGTCGGCGGGAGTTTCGGGGAAAACCCCTAGGAAGGTTCCGAAACCCCCGCCCCGGAGGTGGTGATGCACGTGAAACGCTAGGCACCCCTGGAAAGGGTGGGGGCGGGTAACACCCGCCCCAAAACGTTTCACGCCTTCCGGCTGGGAATATATCAGGCGAGGTGATCAATGAGCCAAGAAATCGACTACGCCGCAGTTCTTGAGGATTTAGAGGCCAAGCGCTCCGCTCTGGACACGACCATAGCTGGGATCAAGATGATGCTCGGGCAAGAGGTGGAGAATCCCGGACAATTGGACGGGAACAAGGCCACGCCGAGCGCTTCAGGCCCTAAGGAAGTCAAGCCCGGAACGTTCCATGGGATGAGCATTGCCGAAGCCGCAAGGGTCTATCTGGAAATGACGAAGCAGAAGCAGACGACACCCGAACTTGGGGAGGCCCTCAAGCGCGGAGGGATCGAATCTCAATCCAAGGATTTCATCCGCACCGTGTACACGATTCTAGCGGCCAGGCCGAGGGTGTTCCTACGCCTGGGCATGCATTGGGCGCTTGCTGAATGGTATCCAAACCGCGCCGCGAGCTCGGCCGCGCTGGCGCCGAAGAAGATCAAGAAGGCGAAGAAGAAGCCCAAGGTCGTCGTCAAGACCGGCAAGGCTCCTGCCGAGAAGGCAACAGGCAAACCGCAAGAGTTCGCAGGATAGGCGGAAGAATCGGTGAGCTGGCAAATTGAATTTGACGCCAAGATGGTTTACGGGAAACTACGTGGATATCCTCCGGAGCAGATCGTCGAGGTCACAGAACGAGTGCGGGAAGCCCTACTGACTAATTGCACTCGAGGTACGTTTGGCACCGGGACCAATTCGACGCGTCGGTTCTACAAGGATGGATTTAGATACAACGGGAAATGGCTGGCATTGAGCTTCACTTACACCGTTGACGAAAAGGCGCAAATGATTTCAGTCTCGGCGGTGGGAATGACGAATTAGAGTGCAGATTCTTTGTCGAGTGTCGCGAGAATGCTGGCGACTTCTTCGACATTTGGGACGCGCTTAGTTGCGTTTATTCCCAAACCAGCGCGAAGCCTACGCTCACCTTCGAGAATGTCTGCCAGCGCAATGCCATGCTGGTCGAAGTCTTCGTTGTCCACAATCTCCATCCTCAGCGGCTTGCCGTAAGCTTCCCGCGCCACAGCATCTTTCATCGGCGGAGTTTGATACACGATCTCTTCCACAAGCTCTTTTCTGCCCTTCTTCCCGAACGTCTTGACTAGATAATCCAGCACGGCGACCTCGTCGTCTGCGAACGTGTACATCATGTCGCCCAGCGGTACATAAAACGAACCGTAATAGGACTGGTAGGGATACGTTTCAACTTGAATCAAGTTGCGAGATTTGAGACTCGCCTCGCACAGCGCGAACTGCTCATCCCAGGGGCCGTACTCCCACCAGCGGTACTGCATTTCAGTCAGTGGCCGTCCCAATACGCGCCGCGCCTCCAGATCGGCGAGGTAAAGCAGCTTCACTAGTTTCGTTCTCCCGGCTGCGTCGGAGAGATGCGAAACGAGGTAGTGAAGGGCTTGGCACGTTCTAGGCGATGCTTCAGCCATACCCGTTTTCCATCGCCGTGTTTAACCGCTCTCGGCGGAAGTAATTGTAACGAAAAGACTTGCGGTTGTCAATGCTAATTTATTGCGAGTTTATCGCGCTTTCTTTGCACTCTTCGCCCATCTGGCCTTGGCGGCCTTAAGCGCGATTTCGCTGCGTGTTGCTGCGTCCAGTTTCTTAGCCCTAGCAGGGCCACCCTTCTTACCGCCAAGTCGTCCGAGGGCAACCGCTGCCGGGTTCTTGTCTACAGCATTAAGGCCAGCAATCTCCGCGACTATTTGCGCTGCCATGGCATTCACATCGGAGGACCGAGGCTTACTTGAGCGCTTAGGCATGCGCTGATGATACTGTCGGCCCAATCGAGGAGCAAGCATGAACGCAAAGATTGTCGCCCTAAGACTCGTAGGGGTCACGCTGTTAGCAGCCGGAGTTTTCCTGGGTGCACAGTCCTACCGGCCTGCCGAAAGCGGTATGACAAGCAAGGTTCAAGCAATGCTCAGTCGAAGCGGGTCATCTGAAGGACCATGGTCGAAAGGCGCCTCGGTCGATCCGAAGCTCGCGGCCGCGTCCGCCGGATGTCTCGCCGCTGGTGGATTACTCGCCTTCAAACGAAACTGACCCACTACCCAGAACTCTCCGAGATCAGGCGTCGTTCGCAGAGGCCCGTGGCGGCGCATCCACCGCGAAGCGAAACATCCATCCGACGCGAGGCTTGCCTCGATGACGTGTCTTCCGGAGCTGTGCGACTGTTTTGAGCCAGCCGAAGATCTCTACGCTTCGTGTCCTCTTCCGCTGGCTGATCGCGTGCACCCTGTAGCTCAGACAAACGGTGTGACCCGAGAAATCGCCACAGCGAGCCACGCCGACCCGACGGCTCCAAGCCCTACAATCAGGCCGAGCATGCCAACGACGGAGATGATTCAGCTCGTCCAACGGACGCTTCGGTTCGGGCTGGTGGCTGTCTTTGGTTGCTCGCTGGCGCTGCTGGCACACGCCCGAGAACCCGCGCGACCCGCGTTGTTCGATGCGTTTCTCGCGGTCGATGCTCGGTTCTTGGACTCCACGCAGGTCGAGGCTGCGCGCGTCGCGTTCGAGGCCCTGGTTCGCGAGGCATCGCCCTGTGGCGCGCTCGCGACTCCCGCTCCAGGTCGCGCGCGCTGCGTCGTCGATGTGCTCTTCGCTTCCGGCCAGCTCGAGACGCTCGCGGAACCGGGAGACCCCGAATCCTCGACAGTGACATCGGCTCTTGTCTCCCATCGCGGGAACTGCGCAGGGCTGACTGCGCTCGTCCTCGCGCTTGCCGAGCGGGTGAACGTGCCGATGGAGGCGGTCGTTTTTCCGCGCCACGTCGTGGTTCGCGCGTCCGGAGACGACGACCACGTGTTCGAGCTGCTCAGCCGCGGAGCCAGGCTTCCCATGGCCCGGCTTCGGACGCAGCTCGGCGCGGAAGGGGCTCACGACACGCGCGTGCGCTCGAAGGCGTTTCCCGCCTTCTATCTCGACAACTTCGCGGTCAGGTTCGGGGATGCCGGGGACAACGATCGCGCGGAGGCAATGTTCAAGAGGGCGATCGCCGCCGCCCCCCGCGTGTCCCGCATTCGATTCGACTACGGCACGTTCCTGCTGGGTCGTGATGGTCTGGAGCCGGCCAGACGCCAGCTTCGACGCGCCGTTCGCTTGGATTCGCGGAACTCTCCCGCCTGGGCGAACCTCGGCGTCGCACTTGCGCGGCTGGGCGAGACCGCCGATGCGCGGCGCTGCTTCGAGCGCGCTCTTCGCTACGATCCCGGCAACAGCACCGCCGCCGAGAATCTGAAGATTCTCAGCCGCGGCGAGCCGCCGCCCCGACGTTGATGCCGCCATTCGTCCCCCGACGCGCGGCAGCAGAGGCACGTTGGAGTGTCGGCCCGGTCGATCTGTACGCGAAAAATAAAGAGGAAGGCCGCCAGCAACAACAAGATGCGGCGGGCGGGCGAGAGCCGTCGACGGAGGTTGCGCGCCAGCCAGCTCGCGATCCAGAAGAAGCGCTTGATGTGCCGCATCCCCGCCAGCCGCTCGCGCTGCTCGTCGCTCAGGTAGAACCGGTAGATGTCGCGCAGATCGCGCCGGTACGCCTGCGCGAGCTTCCCGCGCTTGACGTCGTCGATTACGAGGTCGCGGAGGCTGCCGGTCTTGGGGTCCATCGGTGCGGATTGTAGACGGGGGAGGCGAGGCCGCCGTACTTGGCATTCCAGCGATGGTAGGTGACCTCGCTGATGCCGTGTGCCCGGCAGGTCTCGCAGATCTTCCGTCCGCCTGCAAATTCTCTCAGGATCCCGATCATCTGCTCATCGGGAACCTCGACCGCTTCATCTCGTCCCGCTGTGCGTGCTTTATACCCGTGGGGACTTTCATTTAAAACCGCCGAGAGAACGGGGGAGCAGGTCACTCCACCTTTGGGGGCGGGCGGATGGGCGCTTGGCACCCAACGCAGGCGTTGCGAGCGCAGTACCGTCCACCAGACGACGTCAATGGCCACCCGCCCCAAACGAGCATCTGCGTACCCGTCCACACAGCCGTGTGTTCTTCGCGCGGGGCCGGAGTATTTGCGCCGGTTGAAGTCCGCGTCCAGGCGTCCACAGAAGGGTCGTAGCGACCACCGCTACTGAAGTAATTAGAGAAGTCCACGCCACCCCACACGATCATCTCCGTCCCTGTCCACACAGCCGAATGGAAACGGCGGGGGTTAGGCACCCTCGTGTCTACCGATGTCGCTGTCCATCCGTCGACCGTCGGGTCGTATCGCCCTCCGGTATTGAAGAAATGCCAGCCGGAGTAAATGTCGAAGAGGGCGCCGCCCCACACGATCATCTGGGTCCCGGTCCACACCGCTATATGCTGGGCGCGCGCGCCGGGCAGGTTCGCGCCTTCTGCGGTTGGTAGCCAACTGTCCGATAAGGGATCGTATCGTCCGCCCGAGTTCAAGTAATCGTAGATGTTTATCTTTCCACCCCAGACGATCATCTCCGTACCGGTCCATACAGCCGTGTGGCTGTCGCGCTCTGCAGGCACGTTCGGGCCGGTCGAAGTCGTCAGCCAAGCATCCGTCGATGGGTCGTAGCGACCGCCGGTGTTGGTGACGCCGTCGGCGGCAGTCCCACCCCAGACGATCATCTTGGTACCGGTCCACACAGCGGTGTGGTTGTTGCGCGCGCTCGGCACGTTGGCGCCCGTTGAGGTCGGTCTCCAACTGTCGGAGATCGGATTGTAGCGACCGCCGGTGTCGAAACGGATGAACGTGCCGTTATAGATCTCGCCGCCCCAGACGATCATCTCAGTTCCAGTCCAGATGCTCGTCGGTCGGTAGCGACCGGCCGGCACACTCACGCCGAGCGCTGTCGGCCTCCAACTGTCGGTCGAGGGGTCATAGCAGCCGCCGCTTTTGTAATCGGTGTACCTTCCGTCATAGCTCTCGCCGCCCCAGACGATCATCTCCGAGCCTGTCCAGACGCTGGTGGGCCCATAGCGAGCGGCCGGCTCGGTGGTCCCGTTGGACGTGGGTACCCAGCTATCCGAGATCGGATTGTAGCGAGCCCCCGTACTCAGATAGGAGTAGAAACCGACGCTCCCACCCCACACGATCAACTCGGTCCCCGTCCAAACGGTTGTGTGGCCGCCGCGCGCCGTGGGGGCGTTCGGCCCCCTCGAAATCGCCCTCCAGGTGTTCGTAGACGGAGCGTAGCGCGCACCGTCGTTCAAATTGTAGAGATTGTACCCGCCCCAAACGAGCATCTCGGTGCCGGTCCAAACGGCTGTTTGGCCGGTGCGACCCGCCGGAGCGTTGAACGCCGTTGACGTAGGGGTCCAACTATCGGTAGACGGATCGTAGCGTCCGCCTCGCGTCGGGAAGAAGATAGAGCTATTGGGTTCGAATGGGTTGGGACTGTTGACGATGACGTACCCACCCCAGACGATCATCTCCGTCCCCGTCCAGACCGCCGTGTGGAGGATGCGCTCGCTGGGAACGAACACGCCCGTTGAGGTCGGCGTCCAACTGTCCGTCGACGGGTTGTAGCGACCGCCGGAACGGAGGTAGCGCTGTCCACCCTGGTCGTTAGAAGTTCCGTAGGTTCCACCCCACACGATCATCTCTGCACCGGTCCACACCGCGGAGTGAAACCTGCGGGCGTCCGGGAGATTCCCATCATCCTCAGTGGTCGGAGTCCATCGGTCCGTCGAGGGGTCGTAGCGACCGCCGGTGTTCGTGTCACCGTCGACGGTACCCCCACCCCAAACGATCATCTCGGCCCCGGTCCAAACGGCCGTGTGCCAGACGCGTTCCGCGGGGACGCCGGTTCCCCTCGAAGTTGGTCTCCAGCGGTCTGCCGTCGGATCGTAACGAGCGCCGCTATTCAAGAGACCGTTCCCACCCGAGCCGCCCCAAACGATCATCTCGGTGCCCGTCCAGACTGCCGTGTGGTTGTATCGAGCGTCCGGAAGATTCGCGCCCCTCGACGTCGCCGCCCAGCTATCCGTCGACGGGTCATATCGAGCGCCGCTGTTCATGCGATTGAGATTCTCTCCGCCCCAGACGATCATCTCCGCGCCCGTCCACACCGCGGTGTGGCCGTCTCGCGGGTCGGGAAACTCCTGACGCATGCTCGACCACGTATTGATCACGCACGGACTCGAGGATATTGCGGGAAGCACAAAACGATTCGGCTTATCCACGCCGTCAAGCGCCTCCGACACGCGAGCTGCGGCCCACCAGTCGTCGAAGGGCTGCTTCGGCCAGGCCACGGTAGCCGTGATTACTTCGTCACGTTGCTGCGAGAGGATTGCGGTGATCACGAACGAGTCGGCCGTGTCCTCCAGGCGGCTCAGTCTTCCCGAGGGGATGAGCTTGCTGGTGGTACCGAACTTCGTCGCCAGGCGATCAAGTGCCTGATTCCAGTCTTCGGAATCGAGGGTCAGCACTCTCCTTCGATCGCTCTCGCGCTCGCCTTCCGCCGGACTCGTTCGCGGCCGTAGGATCGACTCGCGGTACTCGCCGCTCATGGACTTCAAACAGTCGACACTCGAGCAAGCGTTCAGCGCTGTCTCGGCCTTCGCCCGAGCGGCGGCGTGAATTCGCGTGTCGTGATCGTACCAGTTTCGGATCAGTCGATCGGCCAACTGTTGCCGAGCAAGCGTTTCCGCGATCACGACGGGGTCGTTTCGCAGCGCGACGAACAACTCCCGCAAGACCGCCGGATCACGGGTGTCCTTCGCCATCCGGTCCGTCTCGGCTTGGAGCTGCTCGCCCGTGATCGGCCGATGCCACCACGTCTCGAGCGCGTTCGACTTCTTGAGGTAGTCCTCGACCTTCGCGCGGACCAGATCATCACTCATCACTGTTGACATGGGTGGCTTCGGCTGTGGATTCTCCTTGGGCCAGATCCGGCGGTCCCAGTAGACCTGTTCAATCGCCTTCTGAGCGGCAACGCGTTCACCGAAAGTCAGTGTGCGGTGCGCTGGCTCGGTCGCGAGTGCCGTTGCACAGACGAGGCCTGTGACGATTAGAACCGTGGCGAGTTTCATGCGACGCACCCCTTGGGAGAGTGCCGACGGTATACGCCCATGGTCCCCTGCATCAAAGGACAACTTGTGCCTCTAATGAAATTTGGTCCGTTTCTCGCTTCGGAATACGTCGAGTTATTCGCCTCCTCCGGATCGAAAGAAAGCTGAGTTCGATGAGACCCGTGCCAACTGCGACTCGATTGATGCGGGCCTGTTCATGACTCTGGAGCTGGACACCATCTTGGACTCCGCGCCCCCGGCAGACGACAGCAGAAGCAACTCTTGTTCGCTCGGTCGGCTCCCGTCCTCCCATCATGGCCGTCCACCCGCGTAGGCGACGGCACCGGTCGTCAAAGCCGATCAGCTATCGCGCATTCCGTTTTAGTGCGCGACCACCCTTGTTCGCGAAACCACGCGATGCGTGACTGAAACACAACGACGATCTTGTGAAATTGCGGAGTCGACGCGTCAGGGACCGACCGCGCCGCGCTGCATGTTGGTCGGAGTGGTGTGGTAACGCTGCCCGGCGTGCCCCTAGAAGAAGCCGAGCTGCAGCTTCGCGACCTCGGACATCATGTCCTTGGTCCACATCGGCTCCCAGACGATCTCCGCCTTCACGCTCTTCACGCCTTCGACGGAAGCGACCTTCTGCTCGACCTCCGGCGGAATCTGTTCCGCCGCGGGGCAAGACGGCGAGGTCAGCGTCATGCGGACGGTGACGTCGTTCTCGGGAGTGATGTCGATCCCGTAGATCAAGCCGAGCTCGTAGATGTCCACCGGGATCTCGGGATCGTAGACGGTCTTCAGCGCCATGACGATGCGTTCTTCGAGGTGGGGGGTGTCGTTCATCGCTTCACTCCGTCGAGACGGGCTTTGCGTCGCGGTCGAGCGCGGCTCGCAGCGTGTGCCAGGCGAGCGTCGCGCACTTGACCCGGACCGGAAACTCGCGCACTCCCGAAAACACCGCGAGCTTTCCCAGAGGTCCCGCCGGGGCACCGAGCGCCGGGGGCACGGTCAGGAGGCGGTGGAACCACTCGAAGAGGTTCTTGCCCTCGTCGAGGGTCTTCCCCTTCAGACACTCGGTCATCATCGACGCCGAAGCCGTGGAGATCGCGCAGCCGTGTCCTTGGAATCCGATGTCCTTGATGCGGTCGCCCTCGACGTCGACGAACACCGTGAACGTGTCGCCGCAGAGCGGGTTTCGCCCGTCCGCCTCGTGCGTGATCGAGCCGGGTGTCCGGAAGTTCCGCGGCGCCTTGCTGTGGTCGAGGATGACCTCCTGGTAGAGTTCCCGAAGCTCGCTCATCCGCGGAACACCTCGACGCATTTCGTCAATCCGGCGAGGAGCGCGTCGCACTCGTCGAGCGTGTTGTACATCGCGAACGAGGCGCGGATCGTCGCCGGCACCCCGAAGCGGGCCATCAGCGGCTGCGCGCAGTGGTGTCCGGCTCGCACCGCGATGCCCTCGAGATCGAGGATCGTCCCGGCGTCGTGCGGGTGAACGCCGTCGATCGTCATCGAGAGCACGGCCACGCGCTCCTTCGGGTTTCCGGTCAGCCGGACCGCAGGGAGGGTCGCAATCCCGGCGAGGACGCGATCGAGGAGCTTGCGTTCGTGCGCGGCGATCGCGTCGTAGCCGATCCCCGTGACGTAGTCGATGGCGGAGGCTAAGCCGAGCGTGCCGGCGATGTTGGTGGTGCCGGCCTCGAACTTGAACGGGAGCGGCGCGTACGTGGTCTTTTCGAAGGTGACGCGCTCGATCATGTTGCCGCCGCCCTGGTACGGAGGCATCGCGTCGAGAAGCTCTTCGCGCCCCCACAGGACGCCGATCCCGGTCGGCCCGAACAGCTTGTGACCCGAAAAGACGTAGAAGTCGCAGCCGAGCTGCTGCACGTCGACCGCGTGATGGGAGATCGTCTGCGCGCCGTCGAGCAGGACCGGAACGCCGTGCGACCGGGCCATCGCGACGAGCTTCTTCACGGGGTTCACGGTGCCCAGCGCGTTCGAGACGTGAATCACGGAGAGGATCTTGGTGCGCGGCGTGAACAGCCTCTCGGCCGCTTCGAGGTCGAGCTCGCCGTCGTCGTCGACCGGGATCACGCGCAAGGCGGCGCCCGCCGCTTCGCAGGCCAACTGCCACGGGACGATGCCCGAGTGATGCTCCATCTCGGAAATCAGGACCTCGTCGCCGGGGCCCAGGTTCGCACGCCCCCAGCTCGACGCGACGAGGTTGATCGCCTCGGTCGTGCCGCGGACGAAGACGATCTCCTTCGCGCTGCGCGCGTTGACGAAGCCGGCGACTCGGGCGCGCGCGCGGTCGTAGCTTTCGGTCGCCTCCTGGCTGAGGAGGTAGACGCCGCGATGGATGTTCGAGTACTGCTCCTCGTAGAAACGCGCCTCCGTTGCGATCACCGATCGGGGCTTCTGCGTCGAGTTCGCGTTGTCGAGGTAGACCAGCGGACGGCCGCGGGTCATCCGGGAGAGCATCGGGAAGTCCTGCCGCACGCGCGTCACGTCGAGCGCCGCTGCGACGGCTTTGGCCTCCCCGGGTCTCACGCCACGGCCTCGACGCCCCGCAGATCGCCCGCAAGGCGCTCGTGAAGGATGTCCGAGAGGATCGTTCGCAACGCGGGGACGGGGATGATGTCGATCAGGTCGCCGGCGAACGCCCGGACCAGGACGTTGCGCGCGTCGTCGTTCCCGATGCCGCGCGTGCGAAGGTAGAAGAGCGCGGCCTCGTCGAGGCGGCCGATGGTGGCGCCGTGAGTGCACTTGACGTCGTTCGCGTGGATTTCGAGCTGCGGCCGCGTATGGACCACCGCTTTGTCACCGAGAATCAAGTTCTTGTTCGATTGCTTGGCGTCCGTCTTCTGGGCGCCCTCGCGGACGACGATGCGGCCGTTGAACACCGCCCGGCTCGCCCCCCCCAGAAGGCCCTTGTACATCTCCCAGCTGGGGCAGTGGGGCATCGCGTGGTCGAGCCACGTGTGATTGTCGACGTGCTGCGCGCCGTCCACGACGTAGAGCCCGTAGAGACGGCACTCCGCTCCGGGGCCGTCGAGGCGCGACCCGATGTCGTTCCTGCTGAGCGCCGCGCCGAACGAGATGTTGTGCGAGACGAGCCGGGCCCCCTGCGCCTGGTGGCCCGAAACCGAGGCCACGTGCCAGCCCGAAGCCGTCTCGGTCTGGATCTTCACGTGCGTCACGCGCGCGTCGTCTTTCGCGATGATCTCCGTCACCGCGTTGGTCAGATACGTTCCCGCTCGTAGGCCCACGAACGACTCGACCAGCGTCAGCCCGGATCCGGCTTCGGCGATCACGAGCGTGCGGGGGTGGATGGCCGCGGGGGTTGCCGTCGGGCAGGCGACGTGAACGATGTGCACCGGGATCGAGGCGTCGACGCCCGCGTCGACCGTCACGACGATGCCGTCCGTGAAGCTCGCGGTATTCAACGCGACGAAGGCAGCGCTCTCGCCGGATGCGGCGCGCCCGAGGTGCGGCTCGAGGGTCGCCCCTGCCTCCGCGAGCGCGGCGGCAAGGCCACGCACGCGCACACCCCGTGGGACCGTCGTCAGCTCGGAGAGCGCCTCGTCGAAGCGGCCGTTGACGAGAACCGCGCGGCACGGGAGGGCCGCGGCGAGAGGGACCGCGTCGAGCGCGGCAGCGGAGACGACGGCCCGTGCCGCCTGGGTCGCGGCGAACGGGGAGACCTGCCGGACGTCGGTCTGACGCCAGTCCTCGTCGGTGGGTTTCGGGATGCCCAAAACGTCGAACCGGGCCTGCGCTTCGCTTCGGAGACGGGCGAGCCAGCCGGTCGCCTCGACGGAGGCGATCCGGCTCATCGCGCGACCTCCTCCTCGAGCCACGCGTACCCCTTCTTTTCGAGCTCGAGCGCCAACGACCGATCGCCGGAGCGGACGATCCGGCCGTCCGCCAGGACGTGGACGCGGTCGGGCACGATGTAATCGAGGAGGCGCTGGTAGTGCGTGACGACGACGATGGCGCGCGTCTTGGAGCGCATCGCGTTGACCCCCTTGGCGACGATCTTGAGAGCGTCGATGTCGAGGCCGGAATCGGTTTCGTCCAGGATCGCGAGCTTCGGGTCCAGAACCGCCATCTGGAAGATCTCGTTCCGCTTCTTCTCGCCCCCGGAAAACCCTTCGTTGACCGAGCGGTTGAGGAAGCTCTCGTCCATTTCGACCACTTTCAGCTTCTCGCGGACGTGCGCGAGAAAGTCGATCGCGTCGAGCTCGTCCAACCCTTGGTGCTTGCGGATGGCGTTCAACGCCGCCTTGAGGAAATAGACGTTGCCGACGCCCGGGATCTCGACCGGGTACTGGAAGGCGAGGAAGATCCCGAGGCGGGCGCGGTCCTCGGGCTGCAGCTCGGCAAGGTCCTTTCCATCGAGGAGGACGCGTCCCTCCGTCACCGTGTACGACTCGCGGCCGGCGAGCACCTGCGCGAGCGTGCTCTTGCCGGAACCGTTCGGTCCCATGATGGCGTGGACCTCACCGGCGTTCACGGTGAGGTCGATGCCCTTCAATATCTCCTTGCCGTTGACCGCGGCCTTCAGGTTCTCGATCTGCAGCATGGTTAGCCGACGCTCCCTTCGAGGCTGACTCCAAGGAGTTTCTGCGCCTCCACGGCGAACTCCATCGGCAGCTCCTTGAACACTTCCTTGCAGAAGCCGTTGACGATCATGTTGACGGCGTCCTCTTTCGAGATGCCGCGCTGCTGGAAGTAGAAGATCTGCTCCTCGCCGATCTTCGACGTGGACGCTTCGTGCTCGACGGTCGCGGTCGGGTTCGCGACGTCGATGTACGGGAACGTGTGGGCGCCGCAGGTGTCGCCTAACAGCATGGAATCGCACTGCGAATAGTTGCGCGCGTTTTCGGCGCCCTTCAGAACCTTCACCGCGCCGCGGTAGGTGTTCTGGCCGTGGCCCGCCGAGATCCCCTTCGAGACGATCGTCGAGCGCGTGTTCTTCCCGATGTGGATCATCTTCGTCCCGGTATCGGCCTGCTGGCGGTTGTTCGTCAGCGCGACGGAGTAGAACTCGCCGACCGACTCGTCGCCTTGCAGGATGCAGCTCGGGTACTTCCAGGTGATCGCCGAGCCGGTCTCGACCTGCGTCCACGAGATCTTCGAACGGAATCCCGCGCACTTGCCTCGCTTGGTCACGAAATTGAAGATGCCGCCCTTGCCGTTTCTGTCCCCCGGGTACCAGTTCTGCACCGTCGAGTACTTGATCGTGGCGTCGTCGTGGGCGATCAGCTCGACGACCGCGGCGTGGAGCTGGTTTTCGTCGCGCATGGGAGCGGTGCACCCTTCGAGGTAGCTCACGTGCGATCCGGCATCGGCGATGATCAACGTCCGCTCGAACTGGCCGGTCTTCGCCGCGTTGATGCGGAAGTACGTGGACAGCTCCATGGGGCAGCGGACGCCCTTGGGGACGTAACAGAACGACCCGTCGGTGAACACCGCGGAGTTGAGCGCTGCGAAGAAGTTGTCGGTCGTCGGGACCACCGATCCCAGGTACTTCTCCACAAGCTGAGGATGCTCCTGCACCGCTTCGGAGAACGAGCAGAAGATGATCCCCATGGACTTCAGCTTGTCCTTGAACGTGGTCGCGACCGACACGCTGTCGAACACCGCGTCCACCGCGATGCCCGCCAACGCGGCGCGCTCGCTCAACGGGATGCCCAGCTTGTCGTAGGTTCGAAGGAGCTCCGGATCCACGTCGGCGAGGCTCGTCGGGCCGGCAAACGCCTTCGGCGCGGAATAGTAGATGATCGCCTGGTAGTCGATCGGCGGATAGTGGACGTTCGCCCAGTCCGGCTCCTTCATCGTCAGCCAGTGCCGGTACGCCTTCAGCCGCCAGCTCAACAGGAACTCCGGCTCGTTCTTCTTCGTCGAGATCAGCCGGATGACGTTCTCATCGAGGCCGGGCGGAACGGACTCGGATTCGATGTCGCTGACGAACCCGTACTTGTAGTCGCGGTTCGCGAGCGCTTCGACCGAGTGCGTCTCGGTCTTCACAGGGGCCTTCCGATCTGCGACGTCACGTTCAGGAGTCGAACGTCGGAGTGGTGCATCTGCGGCATGACCATGTCGGAAAGCGGAATTCTATCGAGCGCGTCCAGCATCGCCAGACTGATGCGCTTCCAGTTCGATTGCACGGGGCACGACCCCTCCTGCTCGCACGCTCCCGGGTTGAACGAGCACTCGGTGATTCCGAACGGCCCCTCGAGGGCCTGGATCACGTCGCCGAGGCTGATGTGATCGGCCGCTGCGGCGAGGCGGTAGCCTCCCTTGACGCCCCGGTGCGAGACGAGCAACCCCCCCTTGGCGAGCGCTTTCAGGATCTTGCTGGTCATGGGCAGGGGGATCTTCGACTGTTGCGCCGCGTGCTTGGCGGTGTGAACCTCCGCCATGGGCCGGCTCGCCATCTGCGACAGGAGGAGGATGCCGTAGTCCGTTTGACGTGTTATTCGGATCATTTCAAGCGCTCCAGCTCAAACAGTACCACCACGGTACCATTTCGCCAAGGTAACATTGCAGCTGGTTCCCGGGAGGTTTCCCTTGACGACGCCCCACGCCCGAAGCAGCGCGTGCGCGATTCTGGTCTCCGCCGCGATCTGGGGCGCAAACGCCGCTCCCGAGCCCGCACCGGCCCGCTGGCTGAGGATCGACTACGGCGCCCTGGTCGACGGGCGGAAGCTGACGCACTCGGGCGAGCCGGTCGGTGTGCTGCTCGGCCGGCTGGGCGGCCGGCCCATGCCCGCAAACGGGGAGCGACGCGAGGACGCGCTCGCCTACCACCTTCTCGATCCGAATCTCGAACCCTACGCGTTCGTGCTCTCCGACGCGCTCGATTCCCTGTCGCCCCCGCCCGATCTGCCGATGGTCGAAGTGGGGTCGTTGTGGGAAGCCGGGGAGGCGCAGCCCGCGTGGGTCGAGCTCGTTCGGGCCCGACGCTTCGTGTTGGAAAGCGACGGCGCGGGGCATCTGAGGGCCTGTCTGCCCGCGGCATCGCTCGAAGCGGCGTCCGGCGACGTGCCGGATCGGAAGGACCCCGTCGCCACAGCGGAGGAGGCCTGGAACGAGGCGTGGCCCGTATTGCGTCATGCGCTAGCAGGAGAGCGCCGCCGCCTCGGCAGACAGCGCGGAGGCGACCCGCCGGTGCTCGACGTCGAAGTGCACGCCTACCGGCATCTCGTGGCGCAAAGCGTGATCGATCTCGGGGTGACCGCCTGGCGCACGAAGGTGAAAGACACCGCCCCGACGGCGGATCGTCCGCCGCTCGACCTCGCCCGGCTTCAGACGATCCTCGATCGCGGGCTGAGGATCGAAGGCGCGCGGCTCGAGCCCGGCGGGACGGTTCGCTGGTTCACGAGCGAGTCCGAGACGAAGCCCACGATCCTCGGCCGCGCTCTCGAGCTAGCCGATCTCGCCGTCGCCTATCGGGCGGTCGCCCGCGGGGGGAGCGGAGAGCCGTACATGAGCCTCGACCGGGCCGCCTCGCCGCACCTCGCCAACGTGAACTACGGAGGGCGATTGCGCGACACCGCGCTCGGCATGGTCAGCCTCCTCTCCGACGTCCGGTTCAAGACGTTCAGCATCGGCATCGACCTTCTGGGAGACGGGGACGTGCGCGATGCGGTGCGGCGTTCGCTCCCCGAGTTCCGGACCCATCTCGAGCGATTCGCCTCCGACCCCACCGCGGGCGCGGTCTTGAATCAACAGACACGCTTCTGGTTCTACCCCGACGACGTCGACCTCGTCCTCTCGACGGAAGGGGACGTCCTGGCGTTTCGCAAGGTCCGCATGACCGCCGCCTCCGAACACGTGAAGGACCAAGGGCAAGCGCCGTCGGATCCTCCGTGGACGAAGGACAACGTCGCCTATCTCAACGCTCACTACGAAGGCCTCGCCAAGCTCTTCCCGGAGATGGCCGATCTCGACGAGTCGGTGCGCCTCCTCTCGGTGTTCACCTGGCTCGAAGCGGCGCGGGGCCGGGGACTGAGCGTCCCCGACCTCGACGTGCTGCTGGCACTCGAGCTCCCCGCGCTCCCAACACCGCGACATTTCCCCGAGCTTCTCAGCCACGACGTGCTCCCGGCGCCGGCGGCCGGCGGAATCGTCGACGTGCTCGACCGCACGGACGTCGGCGCGGCGATCGACCGCCTCGAGCCGCGCGGCGCGCGACCGCTCCCCGCAGCCAGGCGGTTCGCCCGTGATCGCGCCATGCTCAATCCCCAGATTCCAGACCAGGCGGCGCTCGCGAAGGACATGGGAGCGCTCGCCGCCGATGCGAGCGCCTACGAGCAAGACCTCTTGTCGTATCGGGCCCAGCGGCTGCTGATGCACGCGCGCGTCCTGGCGACCATCCCGCCGGAGCGCCGCGCCTCGGTCGAGGCGCGCCGCAAGCGGGAGCCTTCGACGCGCGTCTTCAGCGTGGGGATCGGGGGTGTGGACCTCGGCATGAGCGCGGTCCTCGCGCGAGCGTCGGCTCGCGGCGGCCGCTTGGGGCTCGTCGCGAGTGGAGGCAAGGCGACGGAGCAGGCGCCCGCCGCTCGATCCGCAACCGGGCCGCCCGCGGCGGTCGGCGATCCCCCCGGGCTTCCGGCGACCGAGTGGCCCGATCACGGCCTCGGGCAGGTGGAAGCGCGAACGGTCACGAAGCTCCCCGACGGAAGGGGGACGATTCTCGCGCGGCGCCGATCGGGCTCTCTCGTGCGCAAGGGGACCTATGCGCCGGCGAGCGCCGCGCCCGTCGCCTGGGAAGAGGTCGTGCTCGGGATGGAGGGGCCGGAAGCGCGCGCGCGTCGCCGCGTGGCGGATCCCGCGGGCAAGAACCCGGTGTTCGAGCGCGTCGAAGAGGAGCGGTTCTTACGATACGGATTCGAGCGCTCCGGCAACACGCTGCGCGCGACGCTCTCTGTCGCCGCCCCGCCCGGCCAGGCGTTCGACGCCCCGGCGCCGCCGGCAGCAGCGGTCGCCGCCCTGCCCCCCGGATTGACTCTGATGGACCTCCTGCCCCCCGCCGAGGCTCCTCCCGCGGACGACCGGGGCGAGCCTCCCTCGGTGCGCGTTCGGCTCCGCGGCGCCGACGGACGCGAACGCGTCGCCGCGCTGCCCCGTTCGCTGCTGCAGCGCCTCGTGCGCGGCCGCGAGGTCGACATGACCCCCGATCGACCGCTCCAAGCGTTGACGCCGGCGGCCGAGGTGCTCGGGACGTCGCACACGCTGATGGTCGTCGCATCCGCGGACGAAACGCGGCCGCCGTGGTCCGGTCCGATTCCGGAGCGGCCGGGCGAGGAGGATGCGGCGCGCCTGGCCGGAGCGTTGGGTCGCTGGTGGTCCGCCGATCCGTCTTCATCCGCGGCTGCGGTGTGCGGCGTGGACCCGCTGACTTCGCCGGCGCGCTGGGCGCGGGCTCCTCTCCTCGACGGCAAGCTCGCGGTCGTCGCGCCGGAGAACGCCTTCCCCGCGCAGGCGGCATCGCTGCGCGCCGGTCTCGAAGGACTTCCCGGCGGCGTGGGTGCTTCGATCGTCGTGATCGTGAGCGCGGAGCCCCCCGGAGTGCTCGGGCGAAGGCTGCGATCGCTCGCCACGGATCCGGAGTACGCCGGGAGGATCCTGGCGGTTCTGTCGCTCGCCGGGCCGCTCCGCGGCGACCTTCCCGCGTCGATGCTCGGAGAAGGGCGCCTTGCCGGCTTCGGCCTCTACGAGGCAGGCCCCGTCGGGCTTGCGAAATCGATCTCGGAGGTTGCCCGATTCGCGCGAAGTGCTACGAGCGACGCGTCGAAGGGACGGCGCGTCGAGGATCTCCCCGGCCCTTTCACCTGGTTCTACTGAAGATCTGGGACCAGCGCGTCGAGCTGCCGGTCGTGCGCCCGGGCGAGGGTCAGCTGCCCGACGATCGCCCCGATCCCGGCGAGCAACATGTCCTTTTGCGTGTCCCACGGGTCGCCCTGGGTGCCGAGGAAGGCGTCCGCGGCCGAGCCCGAAGCCGCCGCCGTGCTCCATTCGATGAGCTCGTAGACCGCGCTGATCGCAAGACAGACGCAGGTGACGAGGAAGAACAGCCAGCCCCCGCGCCGAAGCGGCGTCTTCCGCAGCAGGACCTCGCGGGCCAAGATCGCGGGCACGAGCCCCTGCGCGAAATGACCGAGGCGGTCGTAGTGATTGCGAGCGAGATGGAAGGCGTCCCGGATCCAGTCGAACAACGGGACCTCCGCGTAGGTGTACCGTCCGCCGACCATGAGGATGGTCGCGTGAACGGCGATGAGGGCGTAAGCGAGCATCGTCAGCGGGAAGCGGCGCCGCGTCGCGACGAGGAGGGGCACCGCGGCGATGACCGGGAAGACCTCGAGAACCCAGGTCAGACGATCCTTCGGGGACCACCCCGACCAGAGGAAGACGCCGGCGACGCCCGCCAGGAGAGCCGCTGTCGCCGCGTCGCGTTTCATCGTGCTAGGGTGCGCCGTTCGTTTTTCCGCGGCGAGCGAGGAGAGCACCCATGAAAATCGAGCGAGGGCGCATCGTCCGCATGCACTACACGCTGCGCGACGAGCTCGGCACGACGATCGAAAGCAGCGGAGAACGCGAGCCGCTGTCGTACCTTCACGGCTACGGACACCTCATCCCCGGACTCGAGAAGACCCTCGACGGCTCCCAGGCCGGCCTTCGGACGACCGTGACCATCATGCCGCAGGACGCCTACGGCGAGAAGGACCCGCAAGCGGTGATTCGCGCTCCGCGGAACGACTTCCCGGAGGGCTTGACGCTCGAGCCCGGCGTCGAGGTGCAGGCCGACACCCCCGACGGGCCGATCACGTTCACCGTCATCGCGGTCGAGGACGACGAAGCCGTCCTCGACGCCAACCATCCTCTCGCGGGAAAAACGTTGACCTTCGACGTCGAGGTGCTCGAGGTCCGCGAGGCCACCGCCGAAGAGCTCGCGCACGGCCACGTGCACGGACCCGGCGGCCACCATTAGCTGTCGCGCAGGAGCGGGTGCGTCAGGCAGTGAGGGCCGCCCCGCGCGCGCGAGAGCTCGTGGCTCGCAAGCGAGATGCACACGCGATCTTCCGCATCGAGATCGACCTCCTCGCGCCCCAAGAGGAGGTCTTCGGCCTCGACGATGCGGAAGCCGCGGCGCGACAGCTCCTCCATCGTGCCCCGGTTGCGGTCGTACATCGCGATCACGCCGGGAGACAGGGCCAGCGCATTCGCGCCGTCGGTCCACTGCTCGCGCTGCTGCGCGATCGGGTCGTCGCCGCCGCACGAGATCGGCTCGAATGCGGCGCCGCGACGGCGGAGAGACGACAGAAGATCGCTCCGTGAAGCCCAGCTGCGGTCTTTCGAGCGGAGGTCGATCTCGTAGACCGTCGCCTTTTCGGAGCCCTGGTGGACGAGCACGGGCAGGAAGACGAGCGCCAGCTCGCGATCGACCGGCGTGAACACCGTGTCGAGGTGCATGTAGGCGCGTCGCCGTGGAAGCTCGACGACGACCAGGAATCGCGGCCCGTCCGCGGCCGACGCGAGGGCCGCCGCGAGGTCTTCGATGCCGAGGCGGTTCGTCCGCTCGGACATACCGACCGCGATCACCTCGGGCGAAAGGACGACCACGTCGCCCCCTTCGATGCATGCGTGCCCGGCACCGGCGACGTGCGATCGCTCGAAGTCGGTTGCGGCCGGCTCGTGGAGCCTGGGGGCGGAGGCGAGGTCCGGATGGAAGCGGAACAGGACGCGGGCGAGCTGGGCCTCGCGCTCGCGCGCGGCGCTCGCCATCGACGCGAACACGACGCCGGAGCCGATCACGATCTGCGGGTCGCGCTGAAAGCACCAGTTGGGAAGCGGCGGGACCTCGAACAGGTCGGTGATGTCCAGGATCTGCGCGGAACCCGGGGGGAGCCGCAAGCCTGAGACGAGCGCCGCCGCGAGCTGCGCGGGCGGAGCGTCGACGAGGCGCGCGCGCAAGCCCACCGGTCCCGCAGGAAGCATCGCGTCCAGCGTGAACCGGCGTGCGGTCGTGTCGTGCAAGACATCTTCGAGCAGATCCTGGGCGTCCAAGACCTCGACCCCCAGCACCTGGAGGACGCGACGGAAAAGCGCGTGCTCCTCGCGCGCACGGTCGCCGTAAAGGATGTCGTCGAAGAGCAGATCCTCCAGCATGGACGGGACCATGGCGTCGATCTCGGGGCCGGGCTGGTGCATCAGCACCTTGCGAAGACGGCCGACTTCGGAGGTGACGTTCACCATGGGCGCTCCCGGTGCGAAGCCCCCGATTCTAGCAACACCGGGCTCGTAGCCCGCGCACGCGAGCACCGGAAGATGCGGGTACTTCTCGAACCGCGGATCGGACGCGGACCTTGCGCACATCGTGAAGGAGGCAGCCCGGCGCGTCGGAACGCGCCGTGCGAACGCGCACGTCGCGCACAAACCCGAAGGCGGGCACGCTACTTCCAACGGAACAGGCGCAAGGCGACCGCGAACGCGACGCCCCCCCACAGGGACAGAACGAGAAGCTCGCGCGCGACCGACGCGAGCGTTGCGCCGTCGATCATCACCGCGCGCAGCGCGTCGTTCAACGCCGTCAACGGCAGGAGCCGGATCAGGGGCAGCATCGCGTCGGGGAAACGCGACGGAGAGAAGAACACGCCCGAGAAGATCCACATCGGCAGCATGACGAAGTTCATGAGCCCCGACACCCCCTCGATCGTGCGCGGCCGCGCGGCGACCAGGAGGCCGATTCCGGTGAACGCCATCGCGCCCAAGGCCGCGATCAGGGCGAGCGCCGTGAGCGAGCCGTTCACCGGAACGCCGAAGGCGACGTGGGCGAAGCCGACGAGAACGGCGACCTCGGGAATCAAGAACACCATGCGGCCCAGCATCTGGCCCAGCAGGTAGTGGCGCTTGCGCATGGGGGTCGCGACGAGGCGTTTCAGCAGGCCCCGGGAGCGCGCGGTGACGATCGAAAAGCCGATGCCCCACATCCCCGTGCCCATCAAGTTCATGCCGAGGAGGCCCGGGACGAGAAAGTCGATGTAACGCGACCCCTTCTCGGTCATCTCGCGCAGGCGGGCCGGCCGCGCGTCCACCCGTCCCGCCGCACGCTGCAGCGCGGCGTCGGCGGCCAGCCTCGCGACCCGGCTTTCGTCGCGGGCGGGATCGAACCAGTAGGTGAGTGTGTCCCCCGGGATCACGACGAGCGCGACTTTCCCGCCGCGCAGGCTCTCCCGCGCGTCGCGTTCCGCGAGCACCTTCGGGCGGAGGCCCGGATCTTTGCTCAACGCCTCCGCCGCCTCGGCGGCGCCCACGCCTTCGCAGACGGCGACCGCCAGCGGCCCGGGGACCTTTGCGCGAAAGGCGATGCCCAAGGCGAGCGAGAGGAGGACCGGAAAGACGAGGACCCAGAAGATGGCCTCCGGCTCGCGCACGAACTCGAGAAACTTGACGCGCGAAAGGAGGACCAGGGGATGGGCGCGCACGGTTCAGCTCTCCCGGAGGTGGCGCCCGGTCATCGCGACGAAAACGTCCTCGAGCGTGGCGTGGTGGGTCGTGAGGCGCGTCAAGGACATCTGCTGCGCCGCGAGCTCCTGAAGGAGCGCGGGAACCGCCCGATGGACCTCGCGCACCGTCAGAGAGACGATGGGGCCGTCGATCCGCAGGTCCTTGACGTCGACGAGCCGGCGCAGACCGTCGAGGTCGGGAAGAGTCTCGGTTTCGATCTCGAGAACGTGTTCGGCGCCCAAGCGAGCGATCAGTCCCGCCGGCGTGTCGAGAGCGATCACCTTGCCGCGGTCGACGATGGCGACGCGGTCGCAGAGCCGCTCCGCCTCCTCCATGTAGTGCGTGGTCAGAAGCACCGTTCCGCCGCGCGCCTTCATGTCGGCGATGACGTCCCACACCTGGCGCCGCGCCTGCGGGTCCAATCCGGTCGTGGGCTCGTCGAGAAACAGGATCTCGGGATCGCCGACCAAGGCGACGGCCAGGGAGAGCCGCTGCTTCTGCCCGCCCGACAGCTTGCGCACCCACGCTTTCTCTTTCTCCTCCAGCCGGACGATCCGCATGACCTCCTGCGCCGCCAACCCCTTCGGGTAGAAGCTTCGAAACAGCTCGATCGTCTCCAAGACCGTCAGCTTCTCGGACAGCTGGGTCTCTTGAAGTTGGATCCCGATGCGCTCGCGCAAAGCGCGCGCGTCGCGCGACCAGCTCCGGCCGAGCACCTGCACGGTTCCCGCGTCCGGCTGGTTCAGCCCCTCGAGGATCTCGACGGTCGTCGTCTTTCCGGCGCCGTTCGGCCCCAGCAATCCGAAGCACTCCCCGGCGCGGATCGACAGGTCGACGCCGTCGACCGCGACGACGTCGCCGTACCTCTTGACGAGGCCTTCGCAGGAGAGCGCGATGTCCGCCATGGAGCCGCGTATCATAGCCCCCGTGCATCGCGTTGTGGCCCGCGCCCCGCTCGTCGCTCTCGTGCTCGGAGTGGCCGGCCTCGTTCTCGCGGAGCCGCCGGTCATCGTCCCGTGCGACGGCCTGCCCGCGTCCGTCGCCGCGCTCGGAGTGAGCTCCGGGCTCGACGCCTATGGCGTCGCCCCCGCCGCTTCCGTCGCGGTTGCGGTCGCGGCGCCGGCGTCGGCCGGCGAGGACGACCGCTCGGTCCTGTGGTTCGCTAAGGGAGGGGACGAGCCGCGCGCCGTCAGGCTCGCCGGCCGAGTGATGGGGCTTGCCGTTTCCCGCGATGGACTTCTCGCGTACGCGGTCGTCCGCGTGACCGATCGCAGGGGCGCCGTGAGGAGCGTCGAGCTCACGCGCGTGGACCTGCAAACGGCGCGCGCGACCTCCGGACTGACGCTCCCCGCGACCGCAAGGGGCCTAGCCATCGGGGCGGGAGGCGCGACGCTGATGGTCGCCTCACGGGACGAGATCCGGACGTTCCAGCTGCCGCAGCTCGCGAGCGGCCCGATGTACCGCGCGCTCGGCGAAAACGTCGGCGTCGCGCCCATCGCAGGCTCGTCCCAGGTCCTTGTCGCCCAGCCCTCGCGCATCGTGCTCGCCGACCTCGCGGGTGTGCAGGGTCGCGACGGTCTCGTGCTGAGGGAAGAGGTCGCGGCCCCCGCTCTGCTCCATGGGATGCTCTCGTCGACGGGGGACGCGGGACCGATCGCTCTCGCGGACGGCGGTTCCGCGTGGTGCGTGCGCCTGGAAGCCCTCCCTCCGCCGCCGGCCACGCGGGAAGAAACCCCGGAGTTGCAGCCTGTTGTGGAGGCACCGCCGCCCGAAGCGCCGCAGCCCGAAAAGGCTGTTGAGATCGCGCCGGCTCCGCCCGTCATTCCGGCCGCTCCGGAGATTCCCGAAGCAGCCGGCACCGTGTTCGGCGCCGTCTCCGGGCCCGCGCTTGCGGAGGTCGCGGCCGTCGTTTTCCTCGGGCCGGACAACGTTCTTCACGAAGCCGCGCGCGCGACCCCGGACGAGCGGGGACGATTCAGGGCGCAGGCGCTGCCCCCCGGCGCGTATCGCATCGTCGCGGCAGGAAAGGGGGGACGCGTGCTAATGTGCGACCCTTCCTTCATCACGATCCGGGTGGGTTCGAACGGCGCGGTCGAAGCCCCCGTGCTGAAGGTGCTCCGCGCGCAATGAAACACCGGGTCCGGCGCGTCGTAAGAAACGCCGGACGTCAGACTCCAAGGAGATTCCAACATGCGTCGTTTCTCATTCCTCATCGCCGCCCTTTGCGTCGCGGGACCAAGCGTAGCCGCGGACGCCCCCGCCGCTTCCGTCGAGACGGCGGTCAAGTCCGCGATGGACCTCAAAGCGGATCCCTGCCAGGACTTCTATCAATACGCCTGCGGCACGTGGAGAGCGAACACCAAGCTTCCCGCCGATCAGGTGCGCTGGGGTCGCGGCTTCAGCGAGATCGCGGAGCGCAACCGCACCGTGAACCGCGCCATCCTCGAGGACGCCGCGAAGAGCCCGGGAGTCGATCCGAACCGCCAAAAGCTCGGATGGTTCTTCGGCGCGTGCATGGACGAGGCCGGGATCGCGGCCGCGGGCACGAAGCCGATCGCGGGGTGGATGACGGACGTCGCCAAGGTCAGCGACGCGAAGACCCTGCTCGCGACCGTCGGCAAGATGCACGCCGCGGGCATTCCGGGCCTGTTCACGATGGGTGTCGAGGGCGACTTCAAGGACCCGAACACCGACATCGCTCAGATGCTTCAGGGAGGGCTCGGCCTTCCGGATCGCGACTATTACCTCAAGGACGACGAGGCCAAGAAGGGGATAAGGGACAAGTACGTCGTCTTCGTCGCCAAGATGTTCGAGATGTACGGTGAGAAGCCCGAGGCGTCGAAGGCGATCGCCGGCCGCATCCTCTCCTTCGAGACGGAGCTCGCCAAGATCTCCCGCCCGCGCGCCGATCTACGCGACCCGGACAAGAACTACAACAAGCTCGATCGCGCCGGATTGCAGAAGCTCACGCCGAAGCTCGATTGGGACGGCTACTTCAAGGCGGCCGGACACCCCGAGGTGCAGCCGATCAACGTTTCGGCCCCGGAGTACTTCCAGGGCTTGGAGAAGATCGCCGGATCGACGGATGCCGCGACGCTCCAAGCGTACCTCCAATGGAACGTGCTCCGGGATGCGGCCCCCGCGCTGCCGAAGGCCTTCGACGAAGAGAACTTCAACTTCTACGGCAGGACGCTCCAAGGGCAGAAGGAGCAGCAGGCGCGCTGGAAGCGCTGCGTGGCGCAGACCGACGGCGCTCTCGGCGAGATCCTCGGCCAGGAGTTCATCAAGAAGCAGTTCGCCGGGGATAGCAAGAAGACCGCGCGCGAGCTGGTCGAGACGATCCAGACCGCCTTCAGCAACAACCTCCCGCGACTCGACTGGATGGACGACACGACACGCCAGCGCGCCGTGGGCAAGAAGGGAGCCATCACCAACAAGATCGGCTACCCCGACAAGTGGCGGGACTACACGAAGCTCAAGATCAAGAGCGGCGACTACTTCGGCAACCTGGTCGCCTCCGCCCGGTTCGAGTTCGAGCGCGAGGCTGCGAAGATCGGCAAGCCGGTCGACAAGACCGAATGGGGGATGACGCCCCCGACCGTCAACGCGTACTACAACCCGCTGAACAACGAGATGGTGTTTCCCGCGGGAATCCTCCAGCCGCCCTTCTTCTCGAAGGACTTCCCCGCCGCCATGAACTACGGCGGGATCGGGATGGTCATGGGCCACGAGCTGACCCACGGCTTCGACGACCAGGGCCGCAAGTTCGACGCGCAGGGGAAGCTCACCGAATGGTGGGAGCCGTCCGTCTCGTCGAAGTTCGAAGCTCGTGCGTCGTGCATCGAGAAGCAGTACGGGGGCTTCGAGGTCCAGCCGGACCTGAAGCTCAACGGGAAGCTCACGCTCGGCGAGAACATCGCCGACAACGGCGGCATCAAGCAGGCCTACTCGGCCTACAAGGCGTACGAAGCGAAGAATCCCGGCATGGAAAAGCCCGCCGTTTCGGGTCTGACGAACGATCAGCTCCTCTTCGTCGCCTTCGCCCAGACGTGGTGCTCGCTTGCCACCCCCGAGATCGAGCGCGTGCTCGTGACGGTCGATCCGCACTCGCCGCCGCGGTTCAGGGTCAACGGACCGCTCTCGAACTACGCGCAGTTCGCGACGACGTTCCAGTGCGCCGCGGGGACGCCGATGCACCCGGCCGACGCCTGCGAGGTCTGGTAGAAGCGTAACTCTCGACTGTGAACTGCTAGCCGTCGGTGGTTGGCAGTTCACAGTTCAGGATTTGGATGCCTCTCAGAATCGCCGCCGGAGTCGAGATCCCCGACGACGAGCTGACGTTCACCGCGTCGCGAAGCGGCGGTCCCGGCGGCCAGCACGTCAACAAGACCTCAAGCAAGGTCACGCTCCGCTTCGACCTTGCCCATGCTCCGTCCCTTCCCGACGACGTGCGCGCCCGGCTTCTCGAAGCGTTGGGGGGGCGCGTCGGAGCCGACGGGACGGTGCGCGTGGTGTCCCAGGCTTCCCGCAGCCAATTTGCGAACCGCAAGACGGCGGAAAAACGCCTCGAAGAGCTCCTCGCCTCCGCCCTCGTCCCCGTCGCACCGCGTTTCGCGACGAAGATCCCGCGCGCGGAGAAGCGGCGGCGAATCGAATCCAAGAAACGCCGCGGCGGCATCAAACGGGCCCGCGCGATCCCCGACGACGACGGCGGATAGGAAAAGGGGACACTCCCCTTTTTGTTGAGGACATGTCCTCGATTAAAAGGGGAGTGTCCCCTTTTCCTAAATCGTCGCGCCGGCAGGCACCCCAATGGGGGTCATGGTGGGACGGCCGCGCAGGAGCGCCCGCGCGAGAAGCCAGAGCGAGACGGCGACGCAGACGAGCGCGAACGCATCGTGGCTGGCCGCGTACGTCGTCGTTCCCAAGGGAGAGAGGGGGACGTTGCCGGCCGCCTCTCCGTGCCATCGTCCTTGCGGATCGATGAAGCCCGACACCCCGGTGTTCGCGGCCCGGACGAAGGCGATGCGGTTTTCGATCGCACGCAGCATGCACACGCGAAGCAGCTGTTCTTCGAGGACACCGCCGATGCCTCCCTCGCTCGTCACGTTGACGACGAAGCGCGCGCCGCTGCGACCGGCCCCGGCGACGAGCGCCGGATAGGCGCTCTCGACGCCGATTGCGGCCGCGAACGGAAGCCGCTCGTACTTCCACGGGAGATCGAAGAGCGTCATGTGCGTGCCCGGCACCCGCGTCGAGGGCGATGCCCAGGCACGGCGAACGAGCCGCCGGTACGCCCTTTCGATCTGCGGCGCGACGACCCCGACGGCCCGGTCGAGCGGGAGGTATTCCGCGAACGGGAAAAGGATCTGCTTGTCGTACCGGCCGCGCAGGGTTCCGGCCGCATCCACGAGGAACGCGGAGTTGGTCGTCCGCCCGGGCTGGCCCTCGACCTGACCCTCCGCGCCGAGCAGGACCATCGCCTGCTCCCGCGAAGCGAGCCACCCCAAGGCGTCGAGGCGCGCCTTCGCGTGATCGATGTCGTCGAGGATCGCGTTCCCGGGCCACACGGTGAGATCGGCGTTCGCCGGGAGGACGGGGGAGTCGGGGTGGTAGATCGCCAATCGGGGGCCCGGCGTGTCCTTAGCGGTCTCGAGCCTGAGGAAGCCGTATCCGACGACCGCGGCGAACGCCGCCGCGATCGCAATCGCCGGGATGACGATCGCGCGCTCGCGCAGCAAGATGCGCGGTCGCCACGCGGCGTCTTTCAACGCGAAGCAGGCGTCGGCGAGCAGGCCGTCGACCGCGGCGACGAGAAACGAGATGCCGTAGACCCCCGTGAGGTCGGCGATCTGCACGAGCGGCGCAAGCCGCGCCTGCGAGTAGCCGAGTGCGTAGAGGTCGAAGTGTCCGGCGGCCGTCAACAGGCGCGCCCACTCGACGGCGACCCAAACGGCCGGCAGCGTGAGCGAGCGCGGGAGCCCCAGTCGCTGGATCGGACGTGCGAGAAGGGGGAACAGCAGCCAGGCGGGGATGAAAAACGGCGCCGCGGCCAAAGGGACGAGCCAACCGAGGCCGAACATCGGCCGGTAGCAGAGGATGAAGCAGAGGGTGCCGGCGACCAGGAAGTAGATCGGGGAGACGCCCGGCCTTCGCGGACCCATGTAGAGAACGGCCCAAGGAACGAGCGCGACGTAGGGCAGAAACACCAGGCTCGGAAAGCTCGTGATGCCGCAAAAGAGGATGACACCGAGGACGGCGAGCCCCGCGCGGATCGCGAACCTCCTGAAACCACTGGGCAATGAACGGCCCTCGAATCGCGCAGTCTATGACTCGCGTTCTCCACGATCCAGAGCGGAGATGGTGAAGCCGGCGGCCTCGAGGCCAAGGCGTACCGCGGCGGCGATCGTGCCTGCTCCCGGCGTGTCCGCGTGGACGCAGATCGTGGCGCAGCCTGAGGCGCCGGCGAGGCCGATCGCCTGCGCGGCCGCGGCCTTCGGGTCGGTGATCAGGGCCCCGGGCGCGGTGCGGGGAACGAGCGTGCCGCCGGCGGCGTAGGCCCTGTCCGCGAACCCCTCCGCCGCGACGCGAAAGCCGCGCTCGCGCCAGACGCGAAGCGCGGACGAGCCCGCCAACCCGACGAGGACGAGGGCGTCGGACACCGAGGCCACGCCATCGGCCACGGCGAGCGCCACGTCGTTCCTCACGGCGGCATCGTTGTAGAGCGCTCCGTGCGGCTTGACGTGGGCGACGCGCGCCCCGAGAGCGTCCGTAACCGCGACGAGCGCAGCGACCTGCGACGCGATCGCCCGCGCGAGGGCGGCAGGCTGAAGGCTCCTCGTCACGCGCCCGAACCCTTCGCGATCCGGGTAGCTCGGGTGCGCGCCGATCGCGACGCCGTGGGCCATGGCGAGCCGCACGGACTCGCGCATGGAGCCAAGGTCGCCCGCATGACCGCCGCACGCGATGTTCGCCGAGCTGATCAGCGCGTAGAGCGGCTCTTCGCCGGTTCCTTCGCCGACGTCCGCGTTGAGGTCGATCGAGCGGTCAGCGGAAGAGCGCATCGAGCGCCTCCTCTTGCGCACGGAGGAGCTCGACGGCTTCCGCCATCGAGATCGCCTCGAACGTGAGCTTGTCGCGCGGCCGCAGTCTCCCCAAGCGCGCGAGGTCGGCGGCGATCACGTTGGCGATCTTCGGGTAGCCGCCCGTCGTCTGGTGCTCGACGAAGAGGACGATCGGGAGCCCTCCCGGCGGGACCTGCACGGCTCCCAGGGGAACGCCCTCGGTCAGAAGCTCGCGCGTGTCCAGGGTCTCGATCCGGGGTCCCGCGAGCCGGATTCCCATCCGGTCGCACGCCTCGGTGACGGACCACTCCGTCTCCAACAGGATCGCCCGTGCCTCCGCTGCAAACCACGATGCCTGCGGCCCGGCGGTCACGCGAAAGGCCTCGCCGGGGAGGTACCCGGGAATCGTCGACGGATCGACGGCACGGTAGAACGGAGCCAGCTTCTGGGCCTCGCCGAGCACGAAGCGATCCCCGGCGTGGAGGGCGCGTCCCTCGCAGCCGCCCAAGGCCGTCATGAGATGCGTCGAGGCGCTCCCGAATACGAGCGGGACCGAGAGGCCGCCGCGAACGCAGAGGTAGGCGCGCGCGCCGCCGCCTAACGCGGTGCAGACGAGCGTCTCGCCGCTCTCGACCGGGTGAGGTCGCCACGGCACGACCGGGCGATCGCCGAGTCGCGCTCCCGCGTCGGCCCCCGCGAGCGCGAAAACGCCGTCGGCTTCGAACCGGAACGATCCCCCGACCATCGTCATCTCGAGCGCCGCGGCACCTTCGACGTTTCCGACGAGACGATTTCCGATCCTGAGAGCGAGCGGGTCCGCGGCACCGGAGGCCGACACGCCCGCGGCCGCGTGGCCGGGCCGCCCGAGGTCCTGCACCGTCGTCAGGAATCCCGGCGCTTCCACCCGGATCGCGTTCACGAGCCGCTCCCCGCCGCGACGAACCGGACGCGATCGCCGGGGGCGAGGATCGCGCCGGCAGCGTGCGCGGGATCGAAGAGGACGAAGTCGGTGCGACCGATGATGTTCCAGCCTCCCGGGGAATCGCAGGGATAGATCCCGGCCTGCGCGCCGGCGATCGCGACGCTGCCGGCGGGGACGTGCCGCCGCGGCGCTTCGCGGCGCGGCGTGTGCAGCCGCTCCGGCAGCCCGGCGAGATAGGGGAACCCCGGAGAAAAACCGATGAATCGAACGTCGTACGCCGCCCCCGCGTGCGCGGCGGCGACCTCGTCCTCGCCAAGTCCTTTGGCCCTTGCGACCTCGTGGAGATCCGGGCCGCATGCGCCGCCGTAGCGAACGGGAATCGTGAACGTTCGGGGCTTCGCTTCCGGCCGCCCGGAGAGGCTTGCGGCCCGGCGGGCGATTTCGTTCGCGAGCGCCTCGGGGTCGCAGCGCAACGGATCGTAGCGGATCAGGAGCGTCGCGTACGCCGGGCTG
>JAYUCM010000096.1:0-5397 GCA_043740355.1 Acidobacteriota bacterium
GAAGACCGCGGATGCCAGCTCTTCGCGCGACGCGCCGTCGTCATAGACGAAACGGGCGGGGCAGAGCGCATCGGAGTCGATCCCCTCGTGAAGGAACACGACGAGCCGGCCGGTGATGCGGCGCGGCTCACCCGGGGTCTCATGCTCGGGCGGCGGTCCCGCGATCGCGTGCCGCGTGAGGCGTCGTTCCGGAGCCGTCGTGGCGGCGATGCTCGGCCCGCAGATGAACCCCGCTGCGGCGGATGCGGCGACGACGGCCGGACTCGCGAGATAGCACCGCGCCTCCGATGAACCCATGCGCCCCTTGAAATTCCTGTTCGAAGCCGAGATTCCGGTCTCTCCCGGCGCCAGGAGGCCTGCGCCCAACCCGATACACGGGCCGCATCCCGCCGGAAGCGGGATCGCGCCCGCTTCGAGGAGTGCGCTCCACGCGCCGCTTGCCTCGGCCGCGCGCTGCACGAGGGCGCTCGCCGCCGCGACGTAGAGGGAGACGCCGGGGGCGACTCGGCGCCCCCCGAGCGCCGTCGCCGCAGCGTCGAGATCCGATAGTCTCCCGTTCGCGCACGACACGAGGTAGGCCTTCTGGATCGCGATCCGCTCGCGCGCCATGACGCCGACCGGAACGGCACGGGAGAGAGTGTCCGGCCCGGCGACGTGCGGCGAGACCGCCGCGAGGTCCAACGTGATCGTCGCGGCGTACGACGCGCCGGCGTCGGCCTGCACCGGTCCCGGGCCCGCAAAGACGCCGGCGATGGCGCCCCACTCGGTCGTCATGTTGGCGAGCGTCAAGCGGTCGTCCCGTCCCAGCGAGGCAACGCCGGGTCCGACGAACTCCACGGCGGCGCCCAGGACGTCGTCCGGATAGAGCGCGCACAGGAGGAGCGCGACGTCTTTGCCCGTTGCAGCCGGCGCGAGATTCCCCTCGAAAACGACACGCACACTGGTAGGAACCTCCCACCAAAACATGCCGGCGGCCCAGATCCCGGCGGCATCGGAACGCGTCACCGCGATGCCTAAGGCACCCAAAGCGCCGTACATGTTGGCGTGCGAGTCCGCGGCGACGCAGAGCTCGCCGGGCCGCACGTGGCCTCGCTCGATCATCACCTGGTGCCCGATCCCTGTGCCCGCCGCGTGGAACTCGATCCCCTGCTCGCGGGCGAACGCCTCGATCGCGGCGTACTTCGCGAGATTCGACGGCGTTTTGTTCTGCACGTCGTGATCCAGGACGACGACGCAGCGGGAAGGATCGGCGAGCTGCGTCGCCCCCATCGACCGGAATCGCGCGTGAATCGCAGAGGTGTTGTCGTGGGTCATCAACCGCTTCGGACGGAGCCAAACGACGTCTCCCGGGCGCGGACGACGCGTCAGCGGGCTGCCGCAGGCGTGCTCCTCGACGACGGCTTCGACGAACGTGCGCGGCATGGCGCGGAGTATAGGCGGGAGGCGGAGAGGACGTGTCAGCGAGCGAATGCGACGAGCGCGAACATGAGCGCCGTAAGCCAGACGATCGAGTAGAGCATCGTGCGCCGGGCCCACGCCCCCTCGACCGGCCCCGTGACCCCACGCCGCGCGAACCCGAGAAAGCCGGCACCGAGAAGCGCAGCCGCGGCGGTGTAGGCGAGACCCGCGAGCTTCAGGGGCTGAGCCAAAAGGCTGACCGCGATGAGCGCGACGGTGTAGAAGGCGAGCCAGCGCGCTGCAGTGGCGGGGCCACGCGTCACCGACAGGACCTTGAGTCCACCGCGGCGGTAGTCGTCCTCGAGGTAGATCGCGATCGCGAGGAAGTGCGGGATCTGCCAGAAGAAGAGGATGCCGAAGAGGAACCAGCCGGGGAGCGAGAGGGTGCCCGTGGCTGCCGTCCAGCCCATCAGCGGCGGGATCGCCCCGGGAATCGCACCGAGCTCCAGCGCCCACGGCGAGACTTTCTTGAGCGGTGTGTAGACGAGCACATACGTCGCGTGGGCGATCGCGCCGAGCAGCGCCGTCAACGGATTGATCGCCAGGGCCAGGATCGTGATCGCGAGAACGCCGCAGCCGATCCCGAGCGCCAACGCGGTTGCGGGGTCGAGGCGGCCCGAGGGGAGCGGCCGGTTGCGGGTGCGGAGCATCAGCCCGTCGGTCTCGCGCTCGTACCAGCAGTTGAGCGTGTTGGCCGAGCCCACGAGCAGCGCCGTGCCGAAGAGCAAGAGCGCCGTGCGGGCGGCACCGATCGCGCCCGGGGCGAGCCAGAGGCCCATCGCCGTCGTGAAGACGACCATCGAGGTGATGCGCGGCTTGGCGAGGTCGAGGAGATCGCGAAGGGTCGCGGTCGAGAACGCCTCGGCGGAAACCTCGGGGCCGGACGCGAGCGAATGAGAATCGACGGGGTTCACGACCGGCGGATTCTAGCAGTCCTGCCTTCGGTCTCGCCGAATCTTTCGCTTTCGAAGGTCAACAGTCGCGCCCGGCGCCAGGCCTTGGCGGGAAGGCCCGCCTTACGGGCCAGATTCTCGAGCAGATCGACGACGCTCCACCCCTGTTCTTCCGCGACCCCGGGAAGGAAGAGCGCCCGGAGGCCGTCGCACTCGAGAACGACGCCGTCGCGCGAAGCGTCGATGGCGTCCGGTCCGGGTACCTCCGACATCGGCGTCAGCGCCGATACGACGACGACGAGTTCCTCATGTTCCTCGCGCGTCAGCATCGGGAAGCGCGGATCCGCGAACGCCGCGTCCAGAGCCGAAGCGATGACGGCGTCGCTTCCGGCGAGGCGAGACTCGGTCGAGCCGACGCATCCGCGAAGCTGGAGCGCGCCCTCGTTGTCCGGGATCTTGAGCGTCACGAAGCACGCCCGCGGAGCCGCGAGCGCCGGCGTCATCGCGGCCCGGGCGCGCGCGGCGTCGAGCGCTCCGTTGTGGAACAACGCGTCCTCGATGGCCGCCCGCGCCAAAGCGACGAGCGCCGCTCCTTCTTCGGGGGTCAGCCTCGCGCTCATCGCGCGGCCGAGCCTGTGGACGGAACGGCGATCGCCGCGTAGGACACCGAGTGGTCCCACGTCCCCGTCATGCGTCCCGACATGTCGTAATCGAGGAGCTTCGCGCCGTCCGCCTTGCCCTGCAGCAGGAGCAGGACGTCGATGGCGCGGTGTCCGCAGATCGTCGCGCCGGTCGTCTCCACGTAGTGCGCGAACCGCGCGGCGTCGCCCGCCTCGATGGCGGCAACGGCGCCCATGTCCAGCTCTCGGATCCGCGCGGGGAGGTTGTCCGCAAACGGCACGTAGTCGAACCGCGGGCCGAAGTGCGTGAAGTCGGAGGAGACCACGACGAGCGAGGCCGGGTGAACGAACGGCGCGAGCGCTTTCGCGGCGCGCTTCGCGTCGTCGTGCGATGCCCGGCCGCCCAGAAGCACCGGCACGATTCGGAAGTCCGGCGCGAGCACCCGCTGCAAGAACGGAAGCTCCGCCTCCAAGGCGTGCTCCGGCTCGAACATCCGGTCGTTCGCGTGGAAACCGGCGGCTTCGCGAAGGGCCAGGACGGCCTCGCGGTCGATGGGGACGTCGCCGAGCGGCGTGCGGTACGCCGTCGCCGCGTCCGGGATCACGGCGCCCTCGAACGCGAAGTGGTGGCTCGGCCCGATCAGGACGACGCGATTGAAGGTGCGTCCACCGAGCCTCGAGAACGCGGAGGCCGCGACGGCTCCCGAGTAGACGAAGCCCGCGTGGGGGACGATGAGCGCCGCCACGGGTGCGGTGGCCGCCCCAACGCGCGCGGCAGCGCTTTCGACGAGCGCGTCGACGAGGCCTGCCAGCTCGTCGCCGTTCCGGGGATACCAGCTTCCCGCGACGGCCGGACCGAGCACCGGGACGTGTCGCATGGCCTCAGGCGCTCCGTTCGTTGCGCGATGCGAGCTCGCTCGCGATCGTCCTGGCGACCGCCTGGGGGGTGAGACGCGCGGTGTCCACGACGATGTGGGCCTGGGCGTACCGCGCCTCGCGGCTGGCGAGCATCGCGCGCAGCTCGGCCATGGCGTCGGGATGGTCCGCCATCGGCCGCCGGTCACCCTGTGCGACGACGCGGCGCCAATGATCCTCGGGCCGGGCGCGCAGCCAGACGACCGTCGTGCGGTCGAGCAGCGCCTTCCACGTGGACGGTTCGTTGACGACGCCGCCAGCCGCGGCGACGACCGAAGCCTGCGAGCCGGTGAGGATCGATTGCAGCGTCTCGCGCTCGAGGCGCCGGTAGTAGCGCTCGCCGTGAAGCTCGAAGATCTGATCGAGGGGCAGACCGGCGGCTCCTTGCACCAGCGCATCCATCTCGACGAAGGGGATCCGGAGGAGGGCTGCGAGCAGCGGCCCGACCGTGCTCTTTCCGGCGCCGCGCAGGCCGGTCAGCGCGATGACCGGACTGCGCGGGCGCGGCGCGCGCAACAGCGCCTCCGGCGCGGTGTCGAGCGCCTCGGCGAGGTGGACGAGACGAACGAGCGAGACGTTGCCGTCGCCCGACTCGATGCGCGCGAGAAACCGCACGGAGAGCCCGGAGCGCGAGGCCAGCTCCGCGCGGCTCCACCCCCTGGATTCGCGGAGCCGCCTGACCCGCGAGGCGAGCAGATCGAGGGCATCGTTCGAAGTCCGACGATCGGTGGGCATGCATGCACTATAGTGCACTTCGGAACCGTCTGCGAGACGATGTGCGATGCAGTATAGTGCTCGCTCGATGTGTACCGGGAGCGGGAGGAATCTCTTTGGAAGCCACGACACGACCTGAGCCGATTACCTTCGGGCGCGCGCCCGAGACGTACGTCCACTGGAAGCTCACGACCGAGGGGTCCCGCGCCACCCTGGTGATGGCCGTCCAAGAGGATCGACCGCTGCGGCAGGGCTACCGTCTCAAGCTCAACTCCTACGACCTCGGCGTGGACCTCGAGCTGTACGACGCCGTGCAGCGCCTGCGCTTCGAGCACCCCGAGGTGCGTTGTGTCGTCATCACCGGCGCTCTCCCGCGCGTGTTTTGCGCAGGGGCGAACATCAACATGCTCGCGAGCTCGACGCACGCGTTCAAGGTGAACTTCTGCAAGTTCACCAACGAGACGCGCCTCTATCTCGAAGAGATGAGCGCCGAAAGTGGCATTCCGACGCTCGCCGCCGTCAACGGCACGGCGTCCGGTGGCGGCTACGAGCTCGCCTTGGCCTGCGACCACATCGTCCTTGTCGACGACAACGCCAGTGCCGTCTCTTTACCGGAGGTGGCCCTGCTCGGCGTACTCCCCGGAACCGGCGGTCTCACCCGCCTCGTCGATAAGCGACAGGTGCGCCGCGACCGAGCCGACATCTTGTCAACCACCGCCGAGCAGGGCCACCTCCGGTAAAGAGACGGCACTGGCGTTGTCGTCGACAAGGACGATGTGGTCGCAGGCCAAGGCGAG
>JAYUCM010000097.1:0-5382 GCA_043740355.1 Acidobacteriota bacterium
TGCTTGACCAGATCGATCACGGACTTTCCGAGACCGGGGCTCCGCGGGCACTTGGAGTCGTCGCGCCGGCAGACGGCGACCTTCATCCCGCAACCGCAGTCGCAGCCGTTCTCGTTGAGGATCGCAACGGCGAGCGCCTTCTGTTCCGGAGTGAGGCCGTCGAACACGAGGCCGGACATCGCCTCGGGGGGGACGGAGCCCGCCGCGGGCGCGGGTTTGGGGGGGGGTGCCACGAGCGCGACCGAAAACGTGAGGAGGCACACCGCGGCCATGAGGATGATTCGATGGGGTTTCATAGGCTCTAATCCTTACGCGCAAGGCTGGTCGGGCGCAAGCTCCGATCGCCGGCCCGTCACCCCCGGCGCGTACGCGCGGTCGCTTCGATCTCGACGAGAAGCTCCTCCCGACAAATCTCGGCTTGGATCCATACGGTCGGCACCTTGGTTTGCGTGCTCGCGAGGATCGCGTCGCGGATGGCGTTCTGTTGATCGGGGAAGCGCACGTAAACGCGCAGCGCATCGAGGCGCGCTCCAAGCGGTCCTCCCTGTCCCGGGACGCCGGCCGCGTCGAGCACGGCCTCGATGTTGCGCATGGTCTCTTCGGTCTGCCGCGCGGGATCTCCGGGGAATACGCTTTCGTGCCCCACGATGCTCGCCGTCCCCGACACGAAGACCGCGCCGTCCCAGGCCGAGGGAGCAACCGTGCCGCGCGCGAACGACGGGCTCCTCGGGCCGTACCGCTCGGGGTAGCGGAACGCGGGGACCTGGCGCGGATTCTCGAGATAGCGTCCGGGCTCACGCGAGGCGAGCAGGTGAACGACGAGGGTCTCGCCCGGACATCCCACCGCGGAAGCGGCCGGCAGCCGATCCGGAAACGATGCGCCGTACTGCGCGGCGAATGCTTCCGAGCGCCCCTTGCAGAACGCCATGTACCGCTCGATCCCCGAGGAGCGGTCGTGGATGTGCGGAACGTAGTTCCAGACGCGCAAGAGGTGGGGATAGCCCGCCCGCGTCACGCCGCACAGGAGGCGCAGGTAGACGTCGCGCGTCAGCGCATCGATCGGGCTGCCGATTGCAGCGTCCGCCTCGATCGCAACGAAAACGGACCGCTCGTCGGCGGCCGCGAGCGCGCCCTCGATCTCGATCGGAGCGACGGATCCCGCGGCCGTCCAGACTTCCTCCGCCGGACCCGGCGGCAGCGGCCGGTTGGGAACGCGCGCCATGACCCACGGCACCTGGCGTGACGGCGCTGCCGTGCCGCCGAACTGTACTGCGGCGAGGAGGCTTCCGGGTGACTCCGAGGCCGGCCGCGTGCGTGCGGCCTCGTCGCTGTCGAGGGACATGGCCGAAGCCTACCGGAGCGGCGAGGGGAATTCGAGCGCTTTCAACCGCAAAGGCGCGGCGAGGTCGCTGTTACCATCCACGGCATGCCTCGAAACGACGGGTTTGCCTACCGCGAGCGCCTCGGGCCCGAAGGCGAGGACGAGGCTCTGCTCGCGTACCTCTGCCGTCGCTATCGGCACTCGTCCGTATCGGAGTGGACGGCCCGGATCGCGTCCGGACAGGTCCTCCTCGATGGGAAGCCGACGAGGCCCGGCGCCGTGCTGCGATGCGGCCAAGACGTCGCTTGGGTGCGCCCTCCGTGGGACGAGCCCGAAGCCCCCCTAGAATTCGCCGTGCTCTACGAGGACACCGACCTGCTCGCGGTCGGCAAGCCCGCGGGGCTTCCCACGCTTCCGGGGGCCAACTTCTTGCAATCGACTCTGCTCCATCAGGTGCGCCGGTACGCACCGGAGGCCACCGCGCTCCACCGACTGGGCCGGTGGACGTCGGGGTTATGCCTCTTCGCGCGTACTCGGCCGGCGCGGGTCGAGCTGGCGCGCCAGCTGCGGGCGCGTGAGGTCGGCAAGCGCTATCGCGCATTGGCGGGCGGCGAACCACATTGGGACGCCATCACGGTCGATCGGCCGATCGGCCCGGTGCCGCATCGGTTGTTGGGCTCGGTCCATGCGGCAGCCAGGGACGGCAAGCCGGCCGTCAGCCGCGTCGACGTCCTCGAGCGGCGCTCCACATCGTTCCTTTGCGACGTCAGGATCGCGACCGGCCGCCCGCACCAGATCCGCATCCACCTGGCCGCGGTCGGGCATCCCCTCGTGGGCGACCCGCTGTACGTCGCCGGCGGGGTCCCCGCAGTCGCTACGGAAGCCGTGCCCGGCGACTCGGGGTACCTTCTTCACGCGGCGGAGGCGACCGTAAGGCACCCGCGCACCGGACGCGAGATCGTTCTCACGTGCACGCCACCCCCCGTGCTGCGGCGCTGGTACGACGCTTCGGGGGAAGCTACGTTGGGTGAACATGAGCTCGCCGACGCCTAACGCCAAGACAGCTCTTTTCGTTCCCTGTCTTTCCGGCGCGGTTTTCGCGCGGGATGCGGACGCCCAGCGGAAGCTCCTCGCTCTGTCGGGATACCCCGGCATCGAGACGCTCGCGGCGTTCTGCTGCGGGCAGCCCGCGGCGACGGCCGGGGATGCGGCCGGCTCGGCCACGATGGGACGCGCCTTTGCCGCGTGCGCCGCCGGGTACGACGCGGTCTTCGTCGCCAGCGCGACGTGCTGCGCTCACTTGAGGCAGGCCGACGCGGGGGGCGATCGCGTGCGCTACGCGCCGGAGGTCTGGGTCGAGCGGATCAAGGCCCGATCGGCGCATGTCGAGATCCCGATCTATTTGCACCGGCCGTGCCACGACGTGTGGGACGAGACGCAATTCCGCGACTACGAGCGCTGGGTCGCGGAGACGGCGAACGTGCGTTTGATCGCGAGGCCGTTCCGCGATCCGTGCTGCGGATTCGGCGGCGTCTTTTCGACCCTGTTCGACCGCACGGCGGAAGCGATGATGGCTCATCGCGTCGGCGCTATCGCCGAAGCCGGCGCCGCCGTCGTGGTGAGCGCGGAGCCGGGCTGCCTGAGCCATTTCGCCGCGCACGCCGGCGGTCTTCTCGTGGTGCCGCTGGCCACATTTCTCGTCTCGAGGGGCATCGCATGACACCGGTCGGCGCGCCGAACACCAACACGCGCAAGGCGGCGGACGTCACGCTCGGCAAGCGAGAGGAAGTCGCCGCCCTGCTGCCGTGGGAGCGTCTGCGCGACCAGGCGACCGCCGCGCGCCGCGATACCACCGAACATCTCGACGAGCTGGTCGCGATGTTCACGAAGAACGCTGAGACCGCCGGGACCAAGGTGGTGCGCGCCGCGGACAACGCGGCCGCCTGCCGCGCCGTGATGGAAGCACTCGACGCGTCCCCTCAGGTGATCATCAAGTCGAAGTCGATGGTCACGGAGGAAATCGGACTACGCCATCACATGGAGGCCTCCGGCTTCACGGTCTACGAGACCGATCTCGGCGAGTGGATCGTCCAGGTGCGCGGCGAGCTGCCGTCCCACGTGACCGCGCCGGCGATCCACCTGAGCGCGGCGCAGATTGCCGACACGCTGAGCGGCGTACTCGGAAAGAAGCTCTCGTCCGACCCCACGGCGTTGACCGGCGAGGCGACGGAGTATCTGAAAAAACCGCTTCGCATGGCGCGCCTCGGGATCAGCGGCGCGAATTTTCTGATCGCGGAAACCGGCGAGGTCGTCGTCATCGAGAACGAAGGAAACGCGTACTTCTGCACGTCGGCGGAAAGGCACGTCATTGTGACCGGCATCGACAAAGTGATCAGGCGGCGGGACGATCTGCCGGCTTTGCTGCGCGTGCTCACGGTCAGTGCGACCGGACAGCCCCAGACCGTCTACACGCACGTGATCGGGCGTCGCTCGGGGGACGGACACGCCCGCACGATCGTGCTCGTGGACAACGGGCGAACCGCGCTCGCCCGGAGCGCGTACGCCGAAGCCAGCCGCTGCATCCGATGCGGCGCGTGCATGGTCGTTTGCCCCGTCTTCCGGCAGGTCACGGGACACGGCTACAAGACCGTCTACCCCGGCCCGATCGGAATTCTCATCGCGCCTTTTCTCGAGCCAGAGCAAACGCCGTCGGACGCTCCGTTTTTCTCCACGCTCTGCGGCGCCTGCTCGGACATCTGCCCCGTCCGGATCCCGATCAGCGATCTGATAGCCAAGAGGCGCGAGCAGCTTTGGCGGGAACGCGCGACGCCGTCGATGGTGCGCCACGGCGTGGGCCTCTGGAAGCGCGCGCAGGCGCCGGGTCCGCTCGGGCTTGTCCTCCGCCCGCTCTTGAGATTGTTGCTTCGCTACCCCGCGCTCAGGCGCCTCGGCCAGCTCACGCGGCGAGGGGATCGCCGATGAACGTACTGCTTCTCGCGGAGCGCCTCGTGGAAGCCGGGCGGGAGAGCGCGGTTTGCGTCCGCCACGCGGGTGCCGGCGAGCCGTGGCCGTCGGAAAGTGCCGACGGCGAGACGGCCTGTGTGCTCGCCGACGCCGTCGTCGCGGATTCCGCGGCGGTGGTCCTGTTCGGCGGCGACGAGCGCTTGCGTCCCATCCTTTCGTCTCGATCGCTCGTCGCGCACGTGAGGGGCGACGCGCTGGTCGCCGAGTTCGGCGATGCGCTGCGGCGATTCGACGGCCTTGGCCGGATGATCAGCATCTGCGGGCCATCGAGGACGGCGGACATCGAAAAGAAACTGGTCATCGGCGTCCACGGTCCGTGCGAGGTCACGATCGTGCTGCACGGCATTGCAGCGGGGGAGGCGCGCGGCGCCTGAAACGGCCCGCTACGGGCACGTGCTCAGGTTCACCCGATTCGTGTTCCCGCAGACCGTCGACGGGACGAATCCGTTCATGGCGCCGCCGGCGCTCTGGGTGCCCCACGACCCTTCAGTCCCGATCAGATCGTCGGCGACGACCACGAACCAGAGGTCGCCCGCGGGCGCGCTCGTCCAGGAGAGCGACCCCGTCGTGCCCATCCCGCAGACGCCGCCCCCGACCTGGTACGTCGCGAGATTCGCCAACGGCCCGTAAACCGTGTGGTACCCCTTGCCGACGCAAGCAGACACGTCCCAGGTCAGATCGATCGTCGATCCGTCGACGGTGGCTCGCATCGCTTTCATCGATGTGCCGAACGATCCGTCGGGCACCGGAGGCACCGCCGGCGCCGCCGGCCGTCCCATGTCCAGCTGGATCTCGGCCTGCGTGAGCGCGCGATTGTAGAGCCGCACGTCGTCGAGCCGTCCTTTGAATCCCTGCGCGAGACCTCCATCCACGCCGATCAGCAGGTCGGTCGGGCGCGCCTGGATGTTGGCGGCGATCGGTGTTGCGAGCTTCAAGACTCCGTCGAGGTAACCCTTCACGGCGCTTCCGTCGAACGTGAACGCCAGGTGCGTCCACACCCCGAGCGAAGGCGTGATCGAGTAGGGGCCGCGCCTCGT
>JAYUCM010000098.1:0-13178 GCA_043740355.1 Acidobacteriota bacterium
GAGGCCAGCGCGAAACGATAGCGCTCGGCGGCTTCGGCCCAGTCCTTCGCCACCTCGGCGGCCGAGGCCGCGTCCAACGCGGCGGCGAGCGCACGGTCGGTCTCGCCGGCGCCGCGCCAGAGACGCGCGAGGCGCCACGCGGTGATCCCGAAGAGGTCGCGCTCTTCCGCGGCGTAGTGGGTCGCCGCAATCGCGTGAAGCTGTACCAAGCGTTCGGGGCTCGTCGCGGACCTCACCGCGTCGGCGACGCGGCGCGAGTCGGGCGACACGCCGACACTCGTACGCCGCGCGAGTCCTGCGGCGAGAGCTTCGGTGGCGGCCCCGGCCGCGAGCTCTTCGAGGCCGGCCAGCTCACCGGCGAGCGACTCGGGAACGTCGTCGCCCAGAACCGCCAACGCCTCCATCCACGCGCGCGCTTCGGGCGATAGGGCGTCGATGCGGCGCCGGATCGACTTTTCGAGCACGGCGGCGACGGGGATGCGGGCTTTGCGCTCCCACACGCCCTCGAGGAGCAACGCCTCGGCGGCCCCGGCGTTTCCCTCGGACGCGTCGAGGAGCCACTTCACGCGAGCCTGCGCCGACGACTGCCCCGCGGTGGCGCGCTCGATCATGGCCCTGAGGCCCGGCTCGCCGAGCGGCTCGAGCGTGACGCGTGCCAGCGACGGGACGATCCCGGTGTCCGCGAGGAGCTTCTTGAGACGCGGGTCGGTCAGCTCGCCGGGCCGCACCGCGGCGACGACGTGCACCGGAGCCTCCCGCGGTTCGCGCGCGATACGGTCGAGGAAGGTCGCGACCGCGTTGTCCGCGCGCTCGAGCTCGTCGAGCAGAACGAGCGTCGGGCCCGCGGCGGCGTCCGCTCGCACGCGCTCGACGAACGCCGCGGGCGTGTCGGGAAGAGCGCCGGGCAGGACGTGCACGCGCCACCCGAGGCCCACGCCTTCCGCCGCGAGGAATCGAAGGAGCCGCGACTTTCCCGAGCCCGCGTCCCCGCACAGCCACACGACGCGCGCAGCGTCGGACGGGGCGATCTCCGCACGCAGCGCGGCCAACTCCACGTCGCGCCCCACTGGGCTGCCCGAGCCCAGGCGCGCGGCGCGGTCGTCGGTCGTCTCCAGCGGCTCTTTCGCGCGGCACGCCTCGTTCAAGCGCGCGAGCGCGTCGATCGCGCTCGACGGGCGGTCGGCGGGATCGGGTGAGAGCAGATCGTCGATCCAACGGGCGAGTCCCTTCGGGAACCCCGTGGGGAGCGCCGGGCGCGCGCGCCGCCCGTCGCGCACGGCGGCCACGAACCCCGCGACGTCGCTACCTTTGATGTTGTACGGCGGCTTGCCGTGCACTGCCTCGTAGATCACCGCGCCGATCGCGTAGAGGTCCGATCGCTTGTTCGGCGCGGCGCCGTCGAGCAGCTCCGGCGCGATGTACTGCAGCGTCCCCGCCATCGCGGGCGAAACGGCCGTGGGATCGGCGCGGCGTGCGACCGCCAAGCCGAAGTCGAGCACGACGACGCGATGCCCCGCCTTGGCAGTGCGCCGCACGAGGATGTTTCCTGGCTTGAGGTCGCGATGGACGAGACCGAAGTCGTGCAGGAACGCGATCGCGCGCAGCGTCTCCGCGGCGAGCGGCACGAGCGAGCTCGGTCCCTCGCGCCGCACCGTCGCGACGAAGCTCTCGCCGTCAACGTGCTCCATCGTGAATTGCGAACGACCGGTCTTGGGGTCGACGTGCAGCTCGAAAACCTCGACAAGATTCGGATGACGCAACGTCGCGAGCGTGGCGAATTCGCGGTTCAGTCCGGCGGCCACTTCGGGGCCGGTGTCGAGAAGCTCCTTCAGCGCGAGGCGGGCTCCGGGCCGCAGGCGGTCTTCAACGAGAACGACCCGTCCCGCTCCTCCGACGCCGAGAGCACCGAGGACCACGAACCGATCCACGCTGAACCCCCATGAATAATGAGCGAAATATACGGCTGATCGTGGGGATCTGGACGGGTGTTCGTATCAAGATGAGACGATTGAGTGGGAATCATGCAGAACAATACGAACAAATCGGAACATTTGGGGACGATTATCGTCTGCGCTCGGACGCGGACGCGGCCGCGACGCCAGCTAGCCGCCAGAGTTTCCGAACAACAACCCGTTCGCTGCGTTCGAGGCTGCCGGCTGCGGCGGATGACCTCTAGTCTTTCCAGGTGAGCAAACGGTCCCCCGTCAGTCGGTAGAAGGAGTCGTGTCATGAAGGGTTTTCCGCAGTTCGCGTGTGTCGCGGTTCTTGTGGCGACGGGCCTACAGGCTGCCCCGCCGAAGCGTGAGGAGGTGCCTGTGCCGGACTTCTGGTACGTCGTTCCCAACGAATCCGCGGCTGGAGCCGAGAGCGGGTTAGTCCGAGGCCTCGTCATACCGTCTTCGGTCAACCCGACCGTTCGGACGACTCCGACGGGTTCGGTCATGTCGTGGCGCCGCCCCGACGGGACCCGGCAATCGTTCGCGGTGCAGGGTGTTTCGTCGTTCACGTTCGAACGCGGGCCGCTCGCGGGCACCACCTACGTTCCGTTCGCCACGCGCAGGCACCTTCAATACGATCCCGACAATTGCTGCACGTGCGCTTCGTGGAACAACATGGTCGAGTCGGTCGAGCGCCTTGGCTGTGTCGTTGGCTGCAGCGGGTGCGGCTGCGAAGCGTGCATATGCAGTCCAACCTCTCCGTGTCCCCAAAGTCCGCTCGGCGTGATGACGCTCGCGGCCCACAACGATCCGGCATCGACGATGACGTTCGACAAGGCGGGCGCGACCGAGGTGATCAAGATCGCCATCCGCGGCAGAGCCGCCGTGGATTTCCGCGGCGATCACGTTTCGGCATCCGTGAGTGCGCAGGGCGAAACCGTGATCGACAACCCGGAGTCGATCACGCTCCCGGGCCGGGTCGCGAGTAGCGAGTCGGTAAGGGGCGACAAGGCGCTCTTCGCGTGGTCGTCGTCGGACGCTTCCGTCATCCTCGAACAGCCGCGGTCGATGCCGGCGCCGTCGCTCCACGGCGGAACCATCGATTTCAAACTCCAACGGGACGCCTCGCCAACGGCAGGCGCGAGACTTCTCGAGGTCGGACCTGTCACCGACCGATGCAGGGTTTGCGGTACGCACCCGAATTCGATGTCCGACCTCAACATCTACGACTGCGTCCCGGGCGATTCCGTGTGCTACAGGTGCGTCAGCTGGGAATGTTAGGTCCTCAAATCCTGACACCCTGGAGCTCGTCATGATTCTCATCCCGCTGCTGCTCGCCGCCAATCTGGCCGTGGCACCGCATCCCGTGCTGATCCTCGACAAGGTGCGGGCCGTCGACGATCCGCGCAGCTACGAGCTGAGGGATCCGATCAATGGTGATCGCGGTGTTCCCAAGTCGTGTTCGCTGGCCGATCGAGCCATGGTGACCCTCGTCAGCGCCAAGAACGCGACGCTCGAGGTGAATCGCGAGGGATCGAAGAAGGCCGTCGTGGTCGAAGACGTTCAGGGGCTCGGCCGGTCGACTCTCGCTTGTGGCGAGGGCGACGTCTTCTACTACGCGAATCCCCGCAAGGGGCAGGTGTACGCATACAGCGCGAATCGTCTCTTCCGCGGCGACGATCCGATCGTGTGGACTCGGCAAGTCGAGCCGTTCAGGAGCTTGGACGATGCCGACGGCGTCATGACCGATGCGTCGGTCGCGAGCGCCATCCAGACGCGCCAGAAGTTGGTGCTCGTCGAGTGGCTCTTCCGCAAGAACGGGGGCACGGAATTCTGGCACCAGGTCTTCGACGGTAAGACGGGCGCGGAGCTCGAAAAGATCGGGCCGTCCGACCTCCTCGTGAAGACGAACGAGCACGATCCTTGGTGGGTGGTCTTTCAGGGAGGCGGAAACGACGCTGCCAACTACGTCCCTCAAGCCATTTACCGACTGTCGTACGGGCCGCCGGTCGCTGGCGCAAAGCCCGCCGCGGAAACGATCGCCGCGCTTCGGACACAAACGACGCCGCGACGATCGAAGGCCGTTGCGAAGCTCTCCTCGAACCCGGTCATCAACCACATGATCGCCCTGTTGTCCCCCACGCGGACGACCCAGAACGCAACCATCGCGTTCTGTCCGACGGTGCCGGCGGAGAGGGCACGCTACTGGCTCGGTGATGAGTACGACGAACTCCTCGGGACGCTCGCTCGGAACATGCTGCTGGCCTTCTGGGCCGAACGTCAGGACGCAGAAACGAGTGGGAGTCCGATCGATGCGTGGTTTCAAACGGAGATCGCTCCCAAGGAGCCGATGAAGAGCCTGCTGGTTCACTTCAATCCCTACGACGACGAGTGGGTCTCCCGCTACCAGCAGGCGCTCCTGACTCTCGGAGGGCCAACGTTCGAGCGTCTATTCACGAAGTACGGGATGGCGACGGGCGCGGTCGTCCGGACGCCCGCACAAAAGGACGTTCCGTGAACTTCCACGTGCTGTGTCGCGCCGCTTGCCTGCTCGTGCCGTGTGTCGTCGCGGCTGCTCCGCAACCTGCCTCATTGAGTTTCGAAGAGACGGTGCAGATGAGCGATCGCATCGTGGTCGGCACGGTGCAGGGCCCGAGCGGCGGCTCGGTGCGGCTGCCCGGTGGTGGCGAAATCGCTCTCGGCATCAAGGAAGCGTCGACTGGCCTGGTGTTCACGCCGTATCGTGTTCGGATCGGCGAGTGTCTGTTCGACAAGGACGGGTCCTGCAGCCCCGGGGATACCGAGGTGCTGATTCCGGGAGGTACCGTCTACGAGACGGTTGAGGGTCAGCAGCGCCTCCGCACATGGGAAGTGGCTGGCGCGGCTGGAGCGCCCCTTTCCGCGGCCGGCGACGATGTGCTGCTTTTCTTGACCAAGAGGAACGACTCGTACCTGCCGATCAACGACCGCGGGGCACGCATTCGCGTCGACCGTTCGGCGGGCCCGCCGTCTGTCATCCTACGTTTCGCGTCTCCTCGCTTTCTGTCTGCCGCGGGGCGCGAGTCGGCTCGTGCGCGTGTCACCAGCCGGAATCCAGCGATGACGCGCCCCGAGTTCACCGAATCGGTGCCGCTTGATCGGTTGAAGGAGCTGATCGCGATCGCCCGTCCGGTCCCAAAGCCAACCTCTGGAATGCGCGATGCGAATCCACACCGCGCTGATGCAGACGACACTCGTGCTGTGCGGAAGCGTCGCTCTCGCGTACGTGCCGGGTAAGACCCCCAGCGGCGCGAATCGGCACTGGGCCTCGGGTACGATCTCGGTTCGACTGACCGGCCCCACTCTGGTCGATGGTCATGCGGTTCATGACGGTGTGCGAAACGCGATGGCCTCGTGGAACGCGATCGCCCACAGTCGAATCGGCCTGACCACCGACGGCGCCGTCGACCGCCGCGAGCCCGCGATCGGCAACGGCAAGAACGAGTTCGGCTGGGTGGAAAGCTCCGACAGCCCCTACTTCATTCCGGGCGTTCCGTGCACGACCGCCTACATCTACGACACGACGACAGGGGTCATGAGCGAGGCCGACACCACGTGCAACGCGATGGCGTATCAGTGGCCGGACAATCTGTTCGGCCTCTACACGGAAGACAATGTTGCGGATGCCGAGACCTCCGCGCTCGCTGCGTTCGGCTCTTGGCTCGGCCTCGACGCGTCGCTCCAATACGGAGACCCAATGTGCCCGGTCGCCGGTTCCGGCACGGTCGTGCGCCTCCTCTCCGCCGACACGTTGGCGTTTGGCCGGCACCAGTACGGCGATGGATTGTCGCCGAACGGAGCGATCAGCGGCACCATCCGATTCCCCGGCGGCTCACCGATTCCATACGCGTACGTGTTCGCCCGAGGCGTCGGTGGTTACGACCTCTACGGCGCAGTCGCCGAGGCGAACGGCGCGTACACCATCGTTGAGATGAAGGCCGGTTCCTACACGGTCGTCACACGGCCGCTGACGACCGATCCGTACATCTTGTCGTCGGTACCCTACCGAGCGAATCCGATCCGCAATCTCGACTTCACACCGCAGTACTTCGGAGGATCGGTCCAGGTCGGAGATGGGTCGACGACCTCGGGAATCGACATCACGCCGATCCTAACGGGGTCGCAACCCGACGCCTACGAGACGAACGACTCTGCCGCCACGGCGTCTCCGCTCACGCCCGGCGTTTCGAAACTCGCGACCACGCATGCGACGTTCGACAGGGATTGGTACTGGTTCCAAACAGCTCCCGACACTTGCTACGTCGTCGCGACGGGGTTTCACGGCGCGAGCATTGCGCCGAGCCGAACGAGCGAGGCCTTCTGGTCGCGGACGCGGCTTTCGGTGTACGACGGCGCGAACCTGGTGGGCCACAGCGATTCGAAGGACGAGTTCCAGCTGGACCCCGGCAACTGGATCACCTACTGCGAGCCCGGCTCCGGCCGTCGGCTCGATCTCGCGGTCGAGCAGCGGGAGCCGGTTGGTGGACCCGGGTTCTTCTACTCTGTTTCCGTTCAGGCGGTCGCCGACGGCAACACGCTGACACCGGCCATCGACGGCCTCTATCCAAGTTCCGGGTGGAGTAACCGCAATCGATACGTTTGGATCGACGGTTCCGGCTTCATGCCGGATTCACGGGTCGATATCCGCTTGCCCACCGCCGTCTGGGTCCCGGCCTCGCAAGTCATCGCGGTCGGATGTGACACGGCATACCACTGCGGGGCCCTGAAGGCGCTCTTCCCGTCAGCGACCCCGGGTCCTGCCGATGTCAAGGTCACGAACCCGAATGGTCGCAGCGTCACCAAGACCGCTGCGTTCACGTACTTGGCGAGCGGGTCCGGCCCGATCAACGACCGGACACCCCAGGCCTTCGGCGTGCGCTACGGGCTCGGCAAGGCAGTGTGCATCGGCGACTACGACGGCGACGGCGGCGACGACATCCTCAAGACGCGCTTCGCCTCGTTGCCGTATCAACTGTTCCGGAATAACGGCAACGGCACGTTCTCAGATGTGGCGGCCTCGGCCGGCTTGCATCTGCACTCCTCCGACTTCGGGCAAAGTTGCTCGTTCATCGATGTCGACGATGACGGCGACCTCGACGCCTACATCACCAACGTCGCCTACAACCTGCTCTCCGGCTCGGTTAATGAGCTGTACGCAAGCCAGCTTGCGGACGGCGGCAACGCCTCGTTCATGCTCGCCACGCCTGCGGGTCTGGACGGGGCGTCGATGCGTTACAAGAGCGACGCTGCATGGGCCGACTTCGACAACGACGGTCGCCTCGACGTCGTGCTCGCTTACGATTCGTATGCGGGAAGCGCCCCGTATTCCGAAGCCGTGCAGTACTTTCGGCAGAACGGTAACGGGACGTTCACCGACATGACGAACTCCTCCGGTCTCTCCGGCTACTTCGCTTCGATCACGTCCGTTACGGCGGCCGACTTCAACGGGGACCGCTGTGACGACTTGGTGTTCTTCACGAACCTGGGCTCCGCCAATCGGCTCTACAAGGGCGATTGCCATGGGCATTTCACGGACTACACCTCTCAAGCGCACATCGCGGGAGGTGCGTCGTGGTGTACAGGAGTCGCCGTCGCCGATTTCAACAACGACGGCAAGCCGGACATCTTCTGCGGCACGTACAACGCCGGCCCCGGCCCGATCCGACCGAGGCTGTGGCTCAACAGCGGGAGCGCATCGTTCACCGACCGCGCATTCGAAGCCGGTCTCCATTCCGTTGCCCGCAACATGGACGTCGTGTTGACGCTCGACGAGGACAACGACGGGTTGACCGACATCTACGTGGGGGCATCCGAAAACGGATGGCCGGACGATCGCAAAGACGTGCTCCTGAGGAACACGGGTGGGAATCCTCCGGTGTTCGCGGACGTCACCGGCGCTGCGGGCATGTATCCGACGACACAGGACGGAACCCTCATCTGCAACGCCGGCGTCGACGAATTCTACTGCGACCGCAACGCGGCGGCGGGAGGGGTGCTCGATTGGTACAACGACGGAGCCCTTGACGTATTCGTCACCGGAGACGATCCCGATGGCTACCAACGGGGATCCGACTTCCTGTGGAAGAACCGACGTAACGTCATCACCGATGGCTCGATTGCGCCGTCCAATGACTGGATCGAGGTCGCACTCAAAGGCGCGAACACGCGACAGTCGCGCGTCCTGTCCAACCGGTTCGGCATCGGCGCTCGTGTCACCGTCATTCCGCGGTTCAATCTACCGGCGGGGGCCGTTCCGACCGAGACGCAATGTCTACAAGAGCCACCGCCGACCGGCGTCTTAAGCGTTGTCAATGAAGTTCGCGTCGGCAACCGAAGTCAATCGTCGACCGTTCTGCACTTCGGGCTCGGAAACTCGATGCCCTTCGGTCTGAAGAGAGTGGACTGCATCAAGGTGCTCTGGCCCTCGGGACTCGAGCGCGCCTACACCGGCGTCACCGCGAATACCAAGGTCGTGCTCGCGGAGGACGTGGGTCGGATGAAGGTCATCGGCGTGATACCGAACAACGGTCCGAATACGCGGTCCGATCCGACGACGATCGCCGGATTGGCGTTCGACAGGGATGTCGTGGCGGTCCCCCAAGTTTTCTTCGGGGCCGTTCCAGCGCTCTCGGTGACCTTCGTATCCGAACATGAGCTGACGGTGCTTCCGCCGCTGTGGCAGCCGCCCGGAATTGTCGACGTTACCGTCGTGAACACCGACGGAGAGCGCGACACCCTCCTCGCGGGTTACACCTACACGGGGTCGAGTGTCTACGTTCAATTCAAAGACCCGGTGCCCGGCATGCTCACGGCGAACGGCGTCGTCCCCAACGACCCGGATTTCATCGCATCACGAGGCCTCGAACGGACCGGGGTCATCGCCGACGGCGTCACCAAGCTGGTCTTCGAGGCGGATGTCGGCGGGCCGGGCGGAGTGCGTTTCGTTCTCGACGACGATGCCGACCCCGGTAACGCCCCGTCGCCGGCAACGAGCGTCGGGACGATGAGCGCCCTGGGCAGTGACACGCCGGAAACGGACCTCCAGGTGACTGCGACTCATCTGGCGGACGGGCGCTACGTCGGCCACGCGGTCTACACGGCGCCCGTGGACTTCATTCGTAATCAGGCGGACAACGCTCTTGCAACAAGGCCGATCCGGGTTCGCGCAACCTTCATCGACGCAGCCAACGTCGAACGCGCGCTGCCGCCGAGGTCGCTCGATCTCTACCGCGTGCCGGTATTGTACGTGCACGGCATGTGGGGCGACGCGACGACTTTCGGATGGCCCATCTTGAACGACCCACGGTGGATCATCCATCGTGCCGAATACAGCGCGACGAACGACGTCACCTTCGCCCAAAACGTCGGCGTACCTCCACGGGTCGTCGCGGAGCTCAGGAAGCAAGTCAACGATAGAGGAATCGCGGGGACGAGGTTCTTCGTGTTCGCCCACAGCATGGGCGCCGTCCTCTTCAAGATCTACATGGCTGGGACCGGCGCGCCGTACGTCCGCGCGGACAATTTCTTCGCAGGTGACGTCTACGCGCTCGTGTCGGTCGATGCACCGTTCTTCGGAGCGTCCCTGGCGACGTTCATGCAGCATCTGGCGTCGCTTCCCGGGATCGGTCAGCAATTCGTCGAATGGATGGACGAGCTCGGGATGAGCGTTGACAAAGGATGCATGACAAGCCTCGACCCCGCGAGTTCGGACATTCTCGAAATCCCGTCGGTCCCAGGAGCGTTTCATGCCCTCGTCGGGTGGGGTGGCCGCGAGCTGCGTGGTACGGGCGTGCAACTCCTCGAGGACTTCCATCTCGATTCGCTCGAACGTGTGCTTCGAGCTTTCAACTATGCGTTCGATAACGTCCTGCCGAAGTGCGGCTCGGGCGACGATTTTGTCGTGTGCACTGACTCGCAACAGGGCGGACTTGCGATGAGTTCCGTCGACAACTTCCACTACGTCGATCTGTCGGCGAAGGCGATTCACTACGACAGCGTCTCCAGGGAATCCGCACCGAGCGAAGCGGCCGAACGGCTCCTCAACACGCCGACGACGAACGTGTCGGTGTGGGAGTCTGTTCTTCCCTCGGCACCTCCGCTTCCTTTGGTCCGCTCGAAGGGATCGAGCACGTTCCTCGAACCCGAAGCGCCGGTCGCCGTCACAGGAAGCGACGGCATCTCCCTGGTACTCGCAAAAAAAGGAGACGATGTCGCCCTGAGCTGGACCGGCGCGGCCTCGAGGCTATGGAAGTCGCATGGGCCCACGCTCGCGACCGGCGTCTGTCTCGCGATATCCGGTGCCAACGCCACGGATGCGCACGAGCTGACGCTCCCGACGAACACGTATTACGAAGTCGGGCCCGTGTCGCTCTGCACTCCGTCGGTATCGCTCTCGGTGGCGTCGGTGAGCCCGGCTTCCGGCTCGGCGAGGGGCGGCTATTGGATCACCATCTTGGGCTCCGCCTTCGGCGCCGACACGAAGGTGAAGATCGGCGCGTTTTACGCAGACCAGGTCGTCGTGGTCAACGACACGACAATCACTTGCCGCATGATGCCCGGCGCTCCAGGAGTTACGGCCATAACCGTCGTCAACGACGCGGGCCAGACGGCGGGCGCGACGTTTACGTATACCGATCCCGGGCCCATCCCTGGAAGCGTGGAGATCACCGCACCTACAGACGGAGCCGTGGTCACGGCGGGGTCGACGATCACCGTGTCGGCGGTAGGCTCCGGCGGATTCACGATCGCCAGGGCCCTCGTCGCGAGCGCGGCGTTCTCTTCGGACGACGATCAGGATGCGGGACCGGGTTTCGCCACGACCGTGACTCTACCTGCCGACTCGATCGGCACGCTCACCATCCGGCTCCTTGCCAACGATGCGAACAGCAATCTCAAGAGCGCCGCCCCCGTGACGATCGCCGTCGTGGTCCCGGGAGACGTCACGCTCTTGCGCCTCGAATCCGAGAAGGCGACGATGCTCTACGCAACGCCGACCCGGCAGCTGCGCGTTTACGGTGTCTATTCGGACGGCATCCGACGCGAGATCACCGACGCCGCTGGAATCGTGTTCGAGATGGATACGCAGGACCCGCGAAAGCCCGACTATCCCTATAACGGCACCGGCGTTGCCGTCGTGGACGCGGCCGGCGTGGTCACCGCCAAGACGCAAGGCAGCACGGTCTGCCACATTACGTACTCCGGCCGTCAGATCGACGTTGTGGTCGAAGTAGCCGAAATCCGCCCGACTGTGACGCTTCAAAAACCGGGCTTCATCTCCTGGCCCTACCAAGGTTCTGGAGTCACCTACGACGTGATCCGTGGCAAGTTGTTATCCTTCCGCGCAACCGGCGGCAACTTCGCCGACCCTTCCATCGGTCTCACTTGTATCAAGGACAACTTCACGAACGTGACGGCGGCCGACGCGGCCAACCCGCCCGTGGCCGACGGATTCTTTTACTTGATGCGAGAAAGCCGGTCGCTCAGCTACGAAGAGTCGCCGTTCTGGGCGACCCGTTCGCAAGTCGGCCAGCGGACGACCGAAATCAAGGCGGCACCCAACACGTGCCCGTGATGCGCTGATGCACGTCAGTGCCAGAAATACGTCGCCCGCGCGAGACGCGCGATTCGGTCGTCGAGTCCGTTGTAGCCCCCGTTGATGATCTTCGTGACGCGCTTGATGTTGTCGGTGTCCGCGATTTCGTTGAGCTTGTGCCGTTTCCAGAACCAGCCAGCGACATCCGAAGCGAGGAGCGGATCTTCCGCCACCTGTTCCCATTGGCCGTCAATAGTCAGGTCCCGGCCAATCGCTGCCCCATAGTCCGTGTAGTTGGCGCGACCGGTCAGCTGAATCAGTCCACGCCCTTTGAAACGCCGACCGTCGCCGGGCACCGTGTTCCCGAGATTGGCTCGGCCCTCATAGGCCGACCCACTCGCGATTTCCTCGTGATAGCGCAGGTCTCCGGACTCGTGCCCGATTTGAGCGAGGAAATGCGCGATGCGGCGCGGTGTTGAGATGTCGTAGCGCTCCAGCACCGTCTTCAGACCGGGAAAGTAGATCTGAATATCGATGAGTTCGGCATTGACCAGCGAGCCGTGAATCTTCTCCGGAATGATTCCTGCAGGTATCCGATCCAGGAGCGCGGCGACCGTTCCGTCGCCCGGCGCGACGGCGCCGGTCGCAGGCACGTTCATCACGAGCGCTTGGAAGGCCGCGATCGCATTGCGCGTGTTGGAACCGAAAGACCCGTCAGGCTCGAGACGTGCGAGCTGGCTGTCGCCGCGAGCCGCGAGGTTCAAGAGCAGTTGGACCAAGCGGACATCGGCGAATTTGTTGGGCAGATTTGGGCCGACGGACGCAGCGATCATTTCTTACCTCTCCAAAAAAGCGCGGTGATGCGGTGTTCGACACGTTTGTGGGTGCGGCTCGTGGTCACGAACGCCCAAAGTTGCGCGTCACCAGCGCGAAAGAGTTCGGGGTCTCAGCACTGTGCATTGACGGCAGAACCTCGTACCCAGCAATAGCTGACCGCAGCATACACGGGTCGGGTCGGGTCGGGTCGGGTCGGGATCGGGATCTGAAGTGTACTTCCCGTGGGGCAATGACACGCTTCGTCGGGTCCCTTACTTCTCCGTCGCTTGCGTGAGCCCCGAGATTATCGCGTCGAGCTTCGCCCGCTCCCCGGGGTCGCGCTCGACTGCGAGCGCAGCGCGAAAGGCGACGAGCGCTCCTTTGGGGTCCTTTCGGTCGTTCAAGAGGATCGCCGCGATTTGTTTGAGAAACCCGGAATCGCCCGGCGCGGCCTCGCTCGCAGCGCGGTATCTCGCGAGCGCTTCGTCGATGCGTCCCTTCCCGTAGGCGATGCGGCCGAGGTTGCTGAGCGCCGGGACGTAGGCGGGGCGGAGGCGCAGAGCGGTCTCGAACCAGCGCTCGCCTGCCTCGAGGTCGCCCGAGGTCGCGTACGCGAGGCCGATCTCGACGCCAAGCTCCGGGCTCTCGGCCCCCGACCCGGCGGCTTCCTTCGACAACGCGAGCGCTTTCGCCGTCTCCCCCCGTTCGAGATGCGCGGCGATGAGCGAGGCGCGGGGCTCGGCGAAATGCGGTTCGAGCTCGATGGCCTTCCGCCATTCGGCCTCGGCTTTCGCCGTCTCGCCTGCTCCCGCAAGGCTCGACCCCAGGTCGAACCGGGCGATGGCGATCGAAGG